>CAYOWY010000050.1:0-6401 GCA_964407805.1 uncultured bacterium
CCGTAGTAGGGTTCCAATCCGCCGGCTCCTTCAAAACCCACTTTCGCTTCCATATCGGATTTCTTGATGGATTCCCTGCATTGCTGATGGAAGTCCACCCAGTTTTTTTGAACAAATCCCCAAAAATCTATCCAACTTTGATATTTCTTGGTTACTCCCGCTCTGCTTTTGGTGTCCGGTTCCACCTCCTCCCATGATGTAAAAAAGGTGTTCCATTCTTCGTTCAAGGCATCCAGGGATTCATAGGTTTTCTTTAAATGTTCCCTGAACAGCGACAGCCATTCTTTTTTTCTGTAGGAGTCGTACGGACCGATATAATTTTCGTCTCCGAGAGAATAACACCAGATGCCGTATCTCTTGATACGCTGTGCGGTTCCCCGTAGTCTGTCGAGAAAAGGATTTAACTGATAGGAAAGGGGATAATCGGCAAAGTTGAAATTACTTCCGGCGCTTGGGCTTATATGACACATGTAAGGTACAAAAAGCAAATCGTTAAACGAAGCAAGCCGTACTCTGTCGACAATCGGTTGCTGCAAGACGGCGGATACTCCGTATTTTTTCAGGGACTCATAAAGCAGATGTGTCATCATACCGGCATCCGCATTGCCCCAAACGAGGAATTGAAATTTGTCTTTCGTGTCTCTTTTTGCATGGCAGATTATCTCCATGCATGTCAGGACATCGATTCCTTCCGTCGCAATCGCTTCCATCTTCAAGGTAAGCGTAGGCGCTTTCCGGAGCGGGAAAGAAAATTCTGTCCGGGTATCTCCTCCGGCGGGCAATTCAACCTTTTCCTGCTGAAAGATGCGGCCGTAACTGTCTTTCAAGTCTATTCTCAGAGAATGTTTTTCACTTGTTAAGGGCCCTGCAAATTCTATTGTCCCTTTTACAATTTCATCTTTTTCAAAAGGTTCAAACGGGTCTTTGTCTATTTTGAATCCTGTTATTTTTTGCCCGCGGTTAACTTCAAATACGACGCTTCCCCAGTCATATGTGCCGGCATTCCCTTTCTTTATCCACATGTCTAAAAAGTGTTTTCCCGCTTTGAGCAAAGGAATGGTTAATGTTATTTCATTGTCACCTTTTGTCAATTTAACATTTCTTTTCTCATGTACCGCCGTTCTGTTCAGCGCATCCCTGATTATGAATTCCAAATTCACGTTTCCCTGAACGCCGGATTTTATGGAAACGGGTAAATCATAGTGGCGCTCTTTGGAAAAATCTATTGTTCCAGGTACGGATACATCTTTGACGGCAACCGGCGTTTTATTGCCTGGAGCAGCCCATAGTATTGCCCGGGCAACAAGTGAAAGATAGTACCGGTAATAGGTCGTCAAAGTGAAGTCAAAATTAATCGGAGGCGTAAAAGCAAGTTCAACGTGAGCGGTTCTGGGATAATTCATATAATCCAGAACAGCCACTCTGCCGGCCCCTAATTTATAAGTGTGAAGACCCGAGGCGTTTTCTCCTGCCCAGTGTTTTGCAAAATAGGGCAAGTGTTTCATCGGCACCAGCCTTTTAATGTCTTCTTTGCCTGATGGAATAAGCACCAGTTCATTCTTGACAAGTTCGGTTAAACTGCCGTCATCATAAGCATAGATTAAACCGGTTCCTTCCCGTATTTTTTTCAATATTTCCTCTCGCGCCCGGGAAGGAATAGCATTAAACTTTACGTGTCCTATAACGATAACATCATAATTTTTCAGCAGTTTGTTTAAAATTTCGGATTCTTTCTCCTCGGGCGACGTTCCCGTGTACATTACAGAGAAGTGGTCTGATACGCCCATTGTTTTCTCGTCGTCGGCAGAAACAATCTCAAATTCCATGTCGAGTCTCTGATACATTTCGGCCACTTCCCGGCTCGACAATCCCCCGGGGACAATAAAAAGGCATCTCGTTTTGCCTGTATGCGCCGGTTTTGCAAATTCCATATGCGGAGTAATCCGGTTGATTTCCAGTTCGTTGAGATACCTGCCGTCGAATTTGCTGTCATATCTGAAGGTGGAGGATATTCTTGCCTCCGTAACCAGGCCGTGAAAGAATCTCCCGGGCGCAGGCGTTTCCTCCGCGCCGATAGTAAGCCTGCCGGCGGGGATATGAGATAATTCAGGGATATTGTCCTTGATTATTCCTCTCTCGCCTCCATCCATATAAAGGGCGAGATATTCCGAAGGACGCAATATTCCTGCTATATGGCACCAGCGATTTTCCCTCTCAGGCCCAAGTTTTGAGGTAATGCTTATGCCCATTGCGGTAAGCCGGATTCTTGCTTTTTTTGCGAAGTTATCCGGAACTATTTCAATCTTGAAAATCTCTTTCCCTTTTTCGTCCGTATACCGGAGAATTGTCTGTGTTATTCCCGTGTCAATCGGCGGAAAGGATTTTGGCTTTATAAAACATTCCACTGTTATACCGTCGGCATTTCTGCCGTGTTCAACATCAACTGAAGCATAGGATGCTTTTCCGTCAAATTCAACGGCGCCGTTGAAAACGCCCATTGAACTATACTCGGCGCCATTATGAAGTTTTAATTTCAATCCCTGCGCTTTATCCGTATTTCCGGTATCTTCGAAACTCCAGAGCAGGAAAGTTTTTTCATCCGTTTGCCGCGGAAGGAAAAGTTCCATCCATCTGGCCGCTACCCGCGCTTCACAGGCTTGATGATAAAAAAACAGACTGAAAAAAGCAAAAAAAACTCCTCTTTTTTTCTTAAACATAACGGGCTCCTTTCGGTTTTTAATACCTGGCAATATCAGAAATCCGTAATTCGTCTATAAGACCATCAAAGGGATAGCCGATTTTGTTTTGTAAATAGCCCGCGCCTACGGTGAAAAACGCCCTCCCCGGGAAAACCGTATTCGGAACGGCATCTTCTCCTTTTCTCTCTCCCGCCAATTCTCCGTTGATGTAAACCCTCATGGATTTGCCGGGTTCAAATACAGCGGCAACATGCGTCCACCTGTTTTTTTGCAGAACGGTTTTGCTATTCACGGTTGCATAACCTGAAACGCCATCCCACGGCTGGGCGCTTCCGTCGCTGGAAACAAACAGCCTTAATTCCTGTTTTTGCACTCCTTCGAGAGGCGTGGCATTCAAAATGTTCAGGCTGTATGCCCGGCTGTCTAAGATATCGCCCTGAATCCTGCCGGCTATCTGGTTTACTCCCCATTTTCCCTCGGGAAGAGAACGCGGATTAATCCATGCTTCCATGGTGAAAACTCCGGTAAGATTCAGCGCTTTCTCCTTGCCTATCTGCTGAGGAAACTCTATGTACCCGAACTCATCCTTGCCGTTAAGGTCGAGGCATTTACCGAAAATTCCTTTCTCCCCCCATGGGTTTTCGCCCTGCAAGAACAAAACGAATCTCCCCGTGGCATCCTTTGCAAAAACACCTTCTCCCTCGTCGAAATGCCACAAGGCCACTGTATGCTCGTCGACCTCGAAAGGCTTGTAGGATATTTCAAATCCATCGGCATTGCAATTTTTGCATGATACGGCAACTGCAAACAGCAGTATGCCCGTTAACCCCCTGAATATTTTTCTTCGCCTGGCCATAATAAAACCTCCTTGTGTTTTCATTGTGTTTTTCTGAAGGGCAGACTGTCGTTTCCCGGATAATCATAGGTTTTTACAGGACATTTTACCCATTTGCCGTGTCCGTCCAGAAAAATTGCGTTCATCCCCCCTGAATGGCGGTATGTCAGTTTTGCTTCACTGGAAGCGCTGTTGCTGCTGGCCGTTACGAAAAAAGTCCACTCTCCGGAAGTAAATGCATGGTTTAAATTTCTGCTCTCGATGAACATATAGGTTTCAGACGGCATTTTTTGCTGGTTAACTTTCTTAGGATTTCTGAAGTTGCCTGTGTCCCATGACTGCTCAGTGGTATTATAGGCGGCAAAGTTGTTAAGCAGGTAGGTGCTGTGAGCCCAGTAAAGACTGCTCGTATTACCGTAGAGTCCGCGATAGGTGGGACACGTCAAATGAGGAATTGGCCCCGTGGTTCCCACATAATTGTTGCAATTCCATCCGCCGTATGGTGCAAGAAGCCACATCCACCGGCTGTAAACACTGTTGTTTCCCGTCCAGTACGGCACCCATCCTTCGTAGTCGTCCACGTACATGAGGTAGGCCAGCCCCAACTGCTTCATGCTGTTCAGGCAGGCAATCTGCCTTGCCCGTTCACGCGCCTGAGCCAGTGCCGGCAGCAGCATCGCCGCAAGTATCGCTATGATTGCCACCACAACAAGCAATTCTATGAGTGTGAATCCGCTTCTCCTGCTATCCATTTCTTCCTCCTTTTCCTGCCTCCATGGGCAGGGATTGTTATCTCAAGCATTTTTTAATCTGGTGGATTGTCTTTTTATCAGTACGGGTTTTATTCTGGTGTCAATGTTGGTATTTTTTACGATGATGTCAACAACGGTATCCGCTATCACGGATTCTTTTATGCATACGGATGTCAGTGCAGGGTTGAATGCCTTTGTCCACGGAGTATTGTAATATCCTATGACTCCGATATCCTGCGGGACATTCCATCCGAGAGAATGAGCCGCCTTGTAGGCGAGAACCGCATGGGAATCCTGCATGCACAGAATGCAGGTGTTCTTTCCGGTCTGAATTAACGCATCTCTGATTTCCGCGACATTCTTCTCCTCTTCGGAACTACTGTATTCAAAAATTCTGTGCTTCCCTGAAAAGTTTTTTTCTGTCAGCAGTTTCCCTGAAAATGAAACGATTTCGTTCAGCACAATGCTTTGCCTGGTAATTTTGTGTACATATTGGATGATGTTTTTATATCCGCATTCAAGAGCGTGGTCAATCTGCAGTTTCGTGCCGGCTGTACGGTCTTGGAGCACATAAGATGCCGGCAGTTTTTCCTGCCTTTCATAATCGATAACGAATATGATTTTCTCATCGGAGAGATTTTCAATAAGGTGGAAAGGAAATGAACTACGGCCGCAGACAATGAAAAAAGAAGGATTAAAAGAAAGCATGGATGATAAATTCTTCTCAAATTTTTCAGTTTTGTAATCATGAAGCATCAGATGAAATCCCTGAGACGACAGACTGTTTACTATGCGGTTTGAAAAGTCAGAGTAAAGATGGCCTTCGGTTTGCATGAAGAGAAAGCCGATATTGCCGTCATTCTTTCTTGTACTGGATACAAGCACTGTGCCTTTTCCTCTTTTTCTCCTGACGTATCCTTCTTCTTCCAGAATGTCAAGCGTTTTTATGGCAACTATGCGGCTCACCCCGAAACGCTCTATAAGGTTGTCTTCTGTCGCAACAACTTCCCCCGCTTTATAACCGCCGTTGAGTATCTCGCCTTCTATAACCTGCTTTATCTGCCAGTACAGCGGTACTGGTTTTTTTCTGTCAACTGTTATTGTGTTCATTGCGCCCTTCCCAGTTTGTTTTTATCGCCTTTCGGGTTCTCGCAGATTCAATAATCTTTTCTATGAGATATATTTGCGTCCAAACCTGCTCCGGTTTAATCGCCTGTTCCGCTCCTGCTGCCAAAACCTTATAAGTGTCGTCGTAGAAACTTACGGTAAAATCGTCTTTCATCTCTTGTTCCCCAATCAGCCGGGTTTCTATGATGTCGGGTATGAAAGAACCCGCTTTCCCTGTGCGCCTCGAGTTTTTGCCAATGAGGTCGTATTTGTTATAAACATTATCCTGCCAGAAACTTCCTTCTGTGCCTGCTGCATACCAGTAAAAAGAAACTGTTTTTGCGGTTTCGTCGGGGAGTTGAGAAAGAGTAACCATTACACCGTTGCTGAAACGCATATTTGCATGCATGAAGCCGTGTTTATCCCATGTTTCGTCCGGGTTTTCAAGAACGGCAGTAATTTCCACAGGCATGTCAAAATTCATCAGTGCAAGGACGGCATCCAGCATATGCGGCATGAATTCGTAAAGGTCGCCCTTATTTTCTCCTTTTACGTGCCTTTTTGCCTCGATATACCGGAGTTCTCCAACTGCTTTTTTGTCAATGGCATCCTTAAAGCACATGAATCCAAGATTCCATCTGTAATTTTGGAACGGGAAAAGGAAAACCTTGTTTTCTTTTGCGGCATTTACCATCAGGCGCGCTTCATCGGCGGTTATGCACATCGGTTTTTCCACCACCACGTTTTTACCTGCCTGCATTGACCGCATGGCAAGGGGGAAATGCGTTGAATGCGGCCTGGTGGCAACTATCACTAACTCGATATCTTCCTTTTTTAGAAAATCTTCCAGGCAGTCAAAGGTTTCTGCGTTAAACCTTTCACCTGCCGTTTTAAGTTTTTCCCTGTCAATGTCATAGAAAGCGGTTATATTGAACCGGTCTTTTCTTTCCGTGAGAAGACGCCCGTGAATATTGCATGCTGAACTGCCTGCGCCTATGAGGCCCGCAT
>CAYOWY010000051.1:0-6231 GCA_964407805.1 uncultured bacterium
TCATTATGACCTCCTGGGAAGGAAGGCCCTTTTTCATATTACCATTGCGAGGGAGTGTTTTCTGCGACCGCGGCAATCTCAGCAACTATACAACCGTGCGATGAATCGCACCGCTACAAATTCCCGTATCACATCTCACTTTTCATGTTTCACTCCTCCGGTTCCCGGGCCCCGAATCTTCTTTTTTAAAAAACACTTGACAAAGAGTAGTGTAGCAGTGGTATAATAAGGTATAAACTGAACATTCATTAAGTTAACTTTGCTTTATATGTCAACAAAATGGAGGTGCTTATGAGCAAGGGAATAATTAAGAAATTGTTGGCGATGGGTATGGCGGCGCTTCTGCTCGCTTTCGGAATTTCCTGCGGAGGCGGCGGAGGCGGCGGAAGTGAAGTAAGCATGGCATCAGGTACAGGATTCAAGGGACCCGTAATGGACGGGGACATTACAGTATCCGGATTGGCCGGCAACACGCTTGCAGGGTTAACCGAATTAAGCACGACTACAACTGATGAAGAAGGTCAGTACATGGCCTCTCTCGCAGGGTTTGAAGGCAACGTACTGGTAGAACTTGCGGGAGGAACTTACGTTGACGAGGCGACGGGCACAGAGATTGGCAACGTTTTACTAAGGGCACTTGTTCCGGACGCAAGCGGGTCAGTCTCCGCAATGGTTACGCCCTTCACCGAGATTGCGTACCGATTGTGGGAAGCACGCCTGGGGACACCGGGAGAATTAACCATCAGCCAGGCAAACGCCATAGCCGCAAATATCGCCGGAACGGCGAATATACTGGGCACGGACCCTGCGCTGGTCACAGACCCGGAAAAAGCGGCGGCCGCTCTGCAGTCGCAGATAGAATACGGGCTCGCGGCGGCGATGCTTTCGCAGTATGCGGCTGATAACTTTAGCGGAGATATGAATGCCGCTATAGCCGCAATAGTCGCCGACCTGCTTGACGATATGCAGTTGAACGGCACAGGTAACACCCTGCTTACTGCGCTGGACAACTTCATAAACAACACCGAACAGAACCAGTCGGGCATAGGAGGTACGGGCCAGACGATTATTGACGAGACTATTAACTTCATCGCGGACAATCCTTTCAATCCGGCTCTGGATTCCGACGGGCTGACAAAAGCGAAGGAACTTGTAAGCGACCTGCGCGACACTACCCTGTTTGTTTACAACTATACGGGTTCTGGCGCACCAGGCCTGATAGAACCGTTTTTCAAGAAGGTGGCGGACGAGGTAACGGCAAACTTCCCTTATGAACTTCCCGGAAGGATTTACATCCTTATAAAAGCCGCAATTCAGATTGATGTTGACGCCCTTATGGGCGGAACGCCGCAGGTAGTCGTGGTTGACGGCGTTACGGTAACCTTCACCTATGCGGAACCGGCACAAGATCAGATAACGGTAACGTTTGTGATGGATGACAGCATACAGTGCGAAGGGGTTATCGGCGAAGGGACCGTCACATATGAAGGATTGACAGAGATACCCGACATAAGCGATCCCGCGGACATCTTTGCGCTTCTGCCGATTGAGGCGGATATTGACGGAGATTTCACTTTCGGAACAACGGTTATCAACGTTGATGTTGATGCCGTTCTTGATGCCACTTTGCAGCAGCTCCTGCAGAGCACCGCGGTACTGACGCTGAACGGAGATATGACGGTGACAACGGGAGTCGTTTCCGGCGAAGTATCGGCAATGCCTGCGGAAGAAATGCAGCTTCTCTACACCGAAGGAACAACCGCTGCAACGATCCAACTGGAGACGGACGGCACGGTTCTTCTTACGCGCCTGACCTCCGAGGGAACTACTACGGTCGGAACCACGGCGGAACTGGAAGGCGATATCACAATGAGATTTGTCCAGAACGAGGCGCTTGCCGGAGAGCTTATCTCTTTCCTTCCGAATTCGCTTACCGCAAACGGAACCATCACCGAACTGGACAGCGACTCGCCAGTGGTACTAACAGGGTCTCTCACCGCAGAACTGGATAACGCTGAAACCTTTGACCCGAAAGCAGACTGGAGCGAACTCAACTACGCGGAATGGAACGCCGTATTCAACGGGTCGGTCTCCAGGACGGGGCTCGGAAGCGTGACCGTCCTTCTTGAAGCGGAACAGTCTGCATGGAATACCATTGACTTTGACGCAAGCTACCACATGACCAAGGGAGGTAAAACGGTATTCCTGCAGGGCGGCGGTACTTACACGTTCCCTGAAGAAACAACGGTTGAATTAAAATCTCTTTCCTGGGACTGGAGTAACTACGGCTCGTTTGAAGCGGAGTTTGCAAACCAGACGGGCACGATGCTCTATCTCTCCAGCGAACTAAAATCTCTGGCACAGGGAACGATAGAACCGCAGATAGGATACATAGAAACTGCCGGCGGAGAACAGATGGCGGAAATCGCATTAAAGATTAACGGCCCCTATGTAACCTATACGGACGGTTATAAAGAATATGTTTTTCCGCTTGTAAAATAGAACAGGAAGTTTTTTGACACGAGGGGTGTGTTTTTCAAAAAACGCACCCCTCTTTTTTTATTTGTGGTTGTAATAGAATCTTTTCGTCCGGGGGTCTTTACCTTGATGAGGGAAAAATGATGAGATTTTCAGAATCGTTGCCAGTAATATGAAAACATGCTTTTGGAGATGCTGAACAAATGTCAGTCTCCCGAACGTGTCAATATACTCCCGCATAAGAGAGTCTAACTTTCTCTTTACCGTTACGCTCGGAGCATAAATCTTCATTGCGGAAAGGGCAGGAGCTATGAACCTGCACCATTTTTCAAAAATGACGCTTCGGCTCTTAATTCTCCGGTTCACATGTCCGTATGAATAAAGATAACCGCGCAGGTTTGCCTCGAAAGTGCGCAGCGCCGAAGGCCCGTTATTTTCAAACAGCTTAACCATGGTATCCTGAACAAGCATAGGAACATCTTCGTCTTTCAGCAATTTATGCCTGTGCATGATTGAATAGAGGTGGTGCTGTCTCCACTTAAATCCTTCCGTATACAGCCTGCCTTCGTCAAGCATGCGTTTCCACAGACGGGTTTCGGGACAAGGCATCAGGCTTGAAACCTGGCTGTATGTAGGTGAAAGGGAAACAAAGTAGTCAATATCCCTCTGCACGTTTTCAACAGAATGGAAGTCCCAGCCGATGATAAAAGAGCCGATGGTCTGTATGCCTGCCGAATGAAGTTCCGAGAAAAGTTGTTTGATATCTTTACCCTTCCTCTTTGGCAAATCCGTATAATCCGACTCCACGCCTATCCAGAGAGAAGAAACACCCATTTCCAGCAATTCCTCTATTGTGAACTGGGAAAGACTTCTTACGCTTCCATACCCTCCCCACCTTACCTGTTCCGGGCTGATATCCGGGTCGCTCTTTATGAAACCTGCAAATTCCCTGACATAATCCGGGTCGGCAAAGAAATCCTCATCGTATATCCATGTAAAAGCAGTGTCTTGCTTCTTTTGAATCTTCGCCTTCATAAGCTCCCACAGGCGGGAGGCGCTTACTATGCGCACCTTCTTATAGCCGTAAAAAGCGGAGGTACAGCAGAATTCGCATCCGCTCCTGCATCCGAGAGCAGATACAAGGTTGTCAAAATAAACTTTCTGTCCGAATATGGAAATGTAAGCCAGGGGAAAATCCTGCGTGACGGGCGCATCGACCTGTTCGCCCAGAAGTTCGCGGACAAATCTTATCCCTTCCCCGTGGCATACGTAATCCACCATCTTTACAAGCTCCTGCTCTTCCTGGAACTTTTCGTTAAGGCACACAACCCCGTATCCCCCGAGAATAATCCTGGTCTCGGGAGAAAACTCCTTCACTGCTTTGACCATTTTGAATACCTGGTCGTAGAAGATGGTGTCAAAGTTTATCCCGACGTAGTCATACCCCTTCTTTATTTCAGAGACGAAATCCCCGAAAGAAGGAGTTTCAAGGACAACGGAAGCCGCCGAAATATTCTGGGCTATAAGGTGTATCGCAAGGCGCGGGTAATAGCTTTTAAACGTGAAAATGTCCTGGTTTTTGGTAAGCCTGCTGCTGTACAGGTCCATGCTGTTCACCCCGTCAAGCTTGGGATAAGGGCCGCAGGACATTGTCATCAATACAGTGGGTTTTTTATCGGTATCCATAATATTTTGGGTATTATCATACAACTATTCCCCTCCTCATGTCAAAGATAGATTTCTTTAATTTAAAAAGATGTCGTATAATATCAAAAATGGCGACCGATATCATTTACCGCATATCCTCGTTAGTCTGCCATCAGCTCCCCGAAAGAAGTTTTGTTGCAAGCGGCAGAGCCCTGCCTTTGTGTTCAAGATGTACGGGCATATATGCGGCATTTTTGATATCCTTTGTTTTTGCATGGATTATGCACGGCAGGAAAAAATTTCTCCGCTTTGACAAAAAGGTCTTCGTTCTTTCTTCAATCCTGCTTCTCGCTTTTCTCCTTGACGGCATTCTTTCATATGCTGGGGCGTATCTTGCGCCAAACCCCGCAAGGCTTCTGCTCGGATTTCTGGGCGGAGTGCCACTCGGGCTTTTTTCCTTTGCCCTTTTAAAAGATTCTCTTTCGGAGAAAAACTACTTTCTAAAATCTGTGTTCTCCCTGAAAGACTTTGCCATTCTCTCCGCCATTATGCTCGCGTTGTTTTCACTCCTGTACCTGCCGGATTTCCGCTTAAAGTTTCATGCGTGGACAATTCTGAGCGGCGGAGGACTTTTATTTACGTATATTGCGGTAAACCTCACGGCAGTCTCCGTTTTCACGGCAGGCCAGAAAAGAAAAAAGTTTTTCAGGCTGAAACTTGCGGTTTACACCTTGGTTCTGCTGATTGCGGAATTACTCGTCCTGACATTTATTTCCCGAAGATAAACGCCATCACAAACCACGTAACCGTCGCTCCCGTAATTGCGCCGACTGCAAGCTCCGACAAACTGTGCGCTTTACTGCGGTAGCGAACCCAGCCGGCAAGCGGCAGAAACGGCACAAACGGCGTTGCCGTATGAGCATCAAAAACAAAAAACAGCCCCACAAGCATGCCCGCAATTCCGGACATGTGTATGCTAATCTTATAAAAAAGGTTGACCCACCAGATGATAAGTATCAGCGCGGTTGTGGAAAAAGCCAGCCCTATGATAAGCGTCGGTGCGCCTATTTTATAAAGAACCATCAGCCCGGACAGATAGAAGACGGCAATCGCGGGAAATGCCCTGTTCCTGTCCTGTTTTTTGTAAAGATGCACGTCGGGTATAAACTTGACTGCGTACGCACCCAGAAGAAAAAAGAGCGGCAGAAGGGAATAGGCAACAAGGCACACGGCAAAAACCTTCAACGCCTCAATCGCATCTGGGATGAACCTCGTGCATACGAACGCGAAGAAGAAGGCGGAAAGCACCACCGGGCTGGACATATCGGCCACGCTTCTTGAAAACACATCGTACCAGTTTGACTTCGCACACATAGTTTTGTCAACCATTATTTCTTTATCTCTCCTGTGAATACCTCGACAGGCCCAACGCCGCCGATAACAGGGTCGTATATGTTGGTGAAATAATCCTGTATGAACGCCCCCGCAACTATCTCAAAGGTAGTCGCATCCCCGAATTCTACGAGAATCCTGAAAGTCGTTTCCCCTTCATTTCGGTTGCCTATCCTCTTGAGCAGGTTTACCAGAGAAATTTCGGCTCCTGTGGTTGAGAGGAAATACCTGTAAGATACCGCATTATCCCTTATGTAGTTCCTGACAGCCGTATAGTTAAGCCCTTTGTGATTATCTTCATCCCTCCATACCTGAACGCCTGTGTCCGTGGTTATGGATTTCAGATAGACGCCTATAAGATTGGGACTGTTCAGCAGATTCATATTCGCGAAAGATTCAAGAGCTTTCTCGTCCAGCGGCACCCTTATTGAATAATCGCCCATGGGATACCCGAGCATGTTTTCCACCTGCAATACCTGGCTGTCGCCTCCGAACGCGGGCGCAAGGTCGTTGTAAGTATCTATCAGCCTGAACCCGTTATTTTTGAGTATGTGGTCCACAAACTGTATGTTTGTAACAGCATCAACAGCCGTCTGCAGGCCGGGGCCAGAGTCTTCCGTATTGATAAACATATTTGCGTCAAAATTCTCAACGAAGTTGACATGCGTAAGGTCTACGGGTCCTCCGATTGACGCCCCTTCAGGGTCAATGCCG
>CAYOWY010000052.1:0-6218 GCA_964407805.1 uncultured bacterium
ATATATGCCTGCCCGCCTCAGCCGCATATAACACCGGCTCCCGGTGAAAAGGGTCCGGCGTTGCCACGGCTATACCGTAAATATCCTTCTCGCTGTCAATCATTTCCTTATAGTCGGCGTATCCCTTAACCTTGTATTTTTCTGACTGGCTTTTCAGAACCTCTTTGTTTATGTCGCATATAGCCGCCAGTTTGCATTTCCCTTCCGACTCCAACTGCGCAAATGCGTTCAGGATGTTGGTCCCGAACTTGCCTGCACCTACAACCCCCAGTTTAATCATCTTCGTTCCTCCGTTCCGCACCAGTTCAATATCGTTCTGGTTAAAATCTCGCCTGCCGCCCTTATCTCTTCGGTATCTATTTTTTCACTGTCCGAGTGCGCATCCCCGAGACTGCCCGGCCCGAAAACAACCACGGGCATATTCCCGACTTTGTTGAACAGCCGCGCATCACAGCTTGCTATAAAACCCTCCACCTCCGGAACCCTGCCGGAATCCGATGATGCCGTTTTCATCGTCTTTACAAGCGGATGGTCCGCAGGTACGGCATAAGCATCATTGTGAAGCTTGGGGAAAGAAAGCTTGTAATGGTCAGCAATCCATTCGTCTCCGCTGTTACCTATCACGTCCGCAAGTTCCTTTTTTATTCCTTTCAGGTCCTTGTTGGGAAGGAATCCTACTCCGCCTTCCATAGTAACGCTTCCGCATACCATTGAAGGCCAGCCGTCTCCCCTGATTGTCCCGAAATTCACCTGAACCGGCTGGCGGAATTTTTCAAACAGCGGTACATTTTTGCTCTCCTCAATCAGCCGCTTTTCGTACTCCTTCATCCTGCGCATGAGAAAACATGTTTTCTCTATGGCGTTCACGCCTTCCGTTATTTTTCCCATGTGCACGGACTTGCCCTCAACGTCCAGCCTGAACCATACCGCCCCCCTGTTTGCAGGAGCTATCTTCAAATCCGTGGATTCAAGGACAACGGCCGCGTCCGCTTTGTACCCCTGCCTTATCAGTGCAAGCGCGCCGTTGCCTCCGACCTCCTCTTCTATGACCGATTCAACGATGAGTTTTCCTTTCAGTGAAACTCCGAGTTTTTTCAGCGCAAGCAATGCAAGATACATCACGGCAATATGCCCCTTTGCGTCGCAGGCACCCCTGCCGTAAATAAAATTACCTTCTTCCCTCGGAGAAAAAGCTTCCGCCCAGCTTTCCGCAGGAACCACGTCGGAATGTGAGTTGACAATGAGAGAACGGCCTCCTCCCGAACAAGGATATTCCAGAACAAGGTTTTTCCGGCGGCTGTAGTCAAGTTCCTTCGCGGCAAAGGTGTATTCCTCGTCCCGTTTAATGTCTTCGGGAACGGGGATAAGGTCAGTCTTTCCAAACACCGAAAACTTTTTTCTGATGAATTCCTGCACCTCTTCCTCTCCCTCTCCCGAAATGCTCCGGTAACTTATTGACTCCTTCAGAAAATCCAGCGCCTCTCTCAAATTACCGTCCACCGCCTCCCGTATATTCACGCGGATACCTCCCCTATCGCCTCGTCAAGAACGGCGCATCCTTCCCTGACAGCTTCTTCGTTTATCATTAGCGGCGGATTCAATTTTACCGTTCCGCCTCCCAGTCCTACGGGAGCAAAAAGCAGAAGCCCTTTCTCAACGCATTTGCCCACAATCTTATGGGCAGTATCGGGGTCCGGCTTTTCCGTTCCTTTTTTGCCTATCTGCACTCCCCATACAAGTCCCTTGCCGCATAAAAACTGTATGCAGTCGTATTTTTTTTCTATCTTATGCAGTTCTTTTTCAAAAATCCTGCCCATCTTCTCCGCATTTTCAACAAGATTGTGTTTCTGAATGGCTTCTATGCTCCCGAGGGCGGCGGCGCAGGATAAAGGGTTTCCCGTATGCGTGCTGGTCATTGCGCCCGGCTCATACAGGTCCATGAATTCTTTCCTGCCGACGACCGCAGAAAGAGGCAGAGAACTTGTAATCCCCTTGCCCAGACAGAAGATATCCGGCAGGATGCCGTAATGAAGGAAGCCGAACATCTTTCCGGTCCGGCCTAAACCCGCCTGCACCTCGTCAAATATCAGGGCCGCTCCGTTTTTGTCGCACCATTTTCTTAAGCTTTTCGCATAGTCTTCCGGCATAAGGGCGGCGCTCACTCCCTGGTATGTCTCCGAAATAACGCCGCACACGTTTTTCGGACTTATTCCGAGTTCTTCTATTCTCTTTTCAAAAAACGAGAAACTTCTGTCTTTGCACCTGGGCTCTCCGGGAAAAGGCAGGTGGTAAATATCAGTGTCAGGATGTAGAATCCATTCTTTCTGTGCCGGCATGCCTCCGAGCATCTGCGCGCCGAGAGTTCTTCCGTGGAATGAACCCTCAAAGGAAATAATCGCTTTCTTGTTATTTTTCTTTCCGTAGGTTCTTGCCAGCTTCAAAGCGCATTCTATAGACTCCGCTCCGGTTGTCAGGAGAAAAACCTTCTTCAGCGGCTCGGGGGAAATTGAAGCGATTTTTTCAACAAGGTTTGCCCGTATCTCCGAAGGAAAACAATAGTTGTGGAGCAGTGGCTTTTCAACCTGCTCTTTTATCTTTTCAACAACCTCGGGAACGGCATGGCCGGCGTTTATCACGAGTACTCCCGAACTGAAATCAAGCCATTTGTTTCCGTATCCGTCATATACGTTAATGCCTTCTGCCCTTTTCCATACTACAAGAGGCTGTCCGCTCATTGAAATCGGCTCGTATTTCCTTAGCTTTTCAAGGACGGGGATTGATTCCGGAACAGGAATTGCCGTTTTGATTGTCCTGTATTTTGTTTTTACCTGCGGCACCTTCTTTGGTTTCATCTCGTAACTCTTGCCCATTTCTCCGTTCTCCTTGTTGTGCGATGAATAGCACCGCTACAACTTTTCCACAAATTGCACTATTGTTTCAATCTCCGCCAGCCTGCCCACGCCTTCTTTTCCTGACGCAAGTTCTCCCTTTTCAGGAGAAACAAAATGATAACCGAATTCCTTCAATTTTTCAACATTTGCGCGGACTATCCTGTTTTTCCACATATTGTCGTTCATGGCGGGAGCCAGAACTACAGGTCCGGTAAAAGCGCAAACGGCGCAGGTAAGCAAGTCGTCGCATATTCCGCCCGCGATTTTCCCTATAATATTTGCCGTCGCCGGCGCTATAAGCATTACATCGGCAAACTCGGACAGAGAAATATGGTCTTCCTCAAAATTATCCGGGTTAAACATATCCGAATACACCGGCCTTCCGGCAAGAGTGGATAGAGTAAGCGGAGTAATGAACTGCATGGAATCTGCGGTCATCACAACCTGCACGCACCACTTTCTCTTTTTGAATTCCCGCACAATCTCAACGCTCTTGTAAGCCGCTATTGAACCGCATACGCCTATTACAATATTTTTTCCCATTTTACGCCCCTTTATTCCCTCACTTTATATCTCCCTCGCCACTTGGGGGAGAGGGTTGGGGTGAGGGGTTATAATCCTTTCTTGAAATCTTACTGCTGATAAATTCAAAAACCTTTGCCGTCAGTTCTTCTCTTTTGAGATTCAAAAGCCATTCATTGTTAAAATCAGGGTCCTCTATCATGTTGACAAAATAAGACAGCATCTTTAAATGCAGGTGGCGCCTATCGAAAGAACTCACCACTGCAATAGCTGTATTCACAATATTTCCGTCCGGAAACTCCGCCCCCTGCTTCACCCTCACAAAAAGGACCTTCAGCACATTATTTCCTTCAATCACAAGGTGGGGCATCGCGATTCCCTTCTCAACAATAGTGGAAGATGTCTCTTCCCTTTCCATGAATTTCTTTAACAGCGACAGTTTGTCCAGAGGCAGTTCCTTTGAAAGAGCGTCGGCAATCCTTCTGAACAAAGGCTCCATCTTAACCTGCTCTTCTATGTCCAGCACGCCGCTTTTTCCCAGGATATCATCGAATATCTCATGCTTCAGCTTCTGATAGTATGCATCGTCTTCAAGTTTATCCCTTGAAAGCACTATATCTTTAAGCTCCGAGGAAACGTCAATCGCGGTGAGCGCCTTGTCAGCGCTTACAAGGCGGCTTAAGATGTGTTCCAATGCGGAGTCCCTGACAACCTTATTATGAAGCGTGAATTTATAAAAAACTGCGGAGGCGCAAAGCAAAAGCATGGTAAGGAATAAAACTCCAGTCGCAACTTCAAGGAGTAAGAAAAGCGTTATGAGAATGCCCGCAATATGCAAATAAGGGTAGAAAGGCGAACGGAACATAGGGCGGTAATTGGCAATTCTGCTCTGTCTGAACAAAATCACCGTAGCATTGGCAAAAATATAGAGGAGAAGAAAAATAACCGACCCCAGCTTGACTAATACTTCCAATGGCAAACCAAGAATTGCCACGGTCATAAATAAACCTGTTGCAAGTATTGCCAAATACGGTGTTTTAAAACGCGCCCCTATCTTGTGAAACCCCGGCGGCAGATGGCCGTCCCTGCTCATTCCCAGCAGATATCTTGAGGCGCTCATTATTCCTGCGTTGGCCGTGGTGAGAAACGCAAGCGATGCCCCGATGCCTATCAAGTTCTGAAACGCCTTTCCGGAGAAAGTCTCCGCCCCTTTTGACAGCGGCATAAGGGTGCCTGACAGCACCTCGGCATCCACAACGCCGACGGTAACAAGAACCACTAAAACATATAATAATGCGACAACGGATAATGACAGCACCATGCTCAAAAGCAGATTTCTTTCCGGCCTGTCTATTTCTTCAGCCATGGCAACTATCTTTGTCAAGCCGCCGTAAGATACAAATACAAAACTTGCAGTGCCGAACATCGCAAGATGCCCTTTTGAGAAGAAAGGCGTCAGTCTTGCCGGTTCCACATACATGCCTCCCCATATTATATAAGCGGCGAGGATGGCTATCAGCCCCGCAACAAGGATAACCTGGAACCTGCTCGCTTCCTTCACGCCTATTATATTAAGGATGACAAAAAAAGCGCAAAGAAATACAGCTATCTCCTGCATGGAGAACGGGGTAAGCAAGCTAAGGTATACCCCCATGCCAATCAACGCCCAGGCGCTTTTAAAACTTAACGCAAACCATGAACCGAAGCCGGAAAGAGTTCCGATAAACGGCCCGAAACCCCTTGCTATGTAGAAATAATCTCCGCCCGCTTTCGGCATAGCGGAAGCCAGTTCCGCCATGCTCATCACCGTGGGGATGCAGGCCAGACCCGCTATAAGATATGATAGTATGACAGCCGGCCCCGCATGGGCAAACGCAAGCCCCGGGAGAATAAAAATACCCGAACTTATCATTGCGCCGCTTGCTATGCAGAAAACTTCAAGCAATCCAAGTTTATGCTTTAGTTGTTCCATTATTTTGTCGCAAAAAAAATTATGTCATTGCGGGAGCCAGTTGTCACAGCTCGCGGCAATCTCCTCTTCAGTCATCCTCTCTTCTTCAAAAACAACGCCGAACGCCTCTTCAAAACCCTCTTTTAAAATTGTTATCAGGCGATCGGGAGATATTGTTTCCGCCAGCATTTCGCCAAGCGGGACTATTTTGGAAAAGTCAACCTTTTCAAGAAATATATTTTCCCATAAATCCTTTCTTATATCAAGCAGGATTGAGCCGTGCTGAAGGAATGCCGTCCCGTTCCGTCTCTGGGCGGAACCGACCGCTTTCCTGTTATTCCATATAAGATCGTGCCTCGAGGATAGGGAAAAGCAGTCCCTCGCCGTAAAAGACGGCTCCTTTCCCTCGGAAAATCCCCTTATCTCAAGGTCTGCTCCGGCCTTCTTGATACCACTGATAATCCCTTTGCATACCGCAAAGTATGAGCCCAGAGGCGAAGCAAAGGACTCGTGGTCGTTAAAATTGCCGCAGAAAGAGTATGTCAGTTCAATGTCGTGGAATATGGCGCTTCCGCCTGTAGGCCTTTTTACGATGGGAATATTTCCGGCTTTACAGAATTCTGTATTTATTACCTTATGTGCGTTCTGGTTATACCCGAGAGAAACCGAGGAAGGAGACCACTGGTAAAAACGAAGCGTCGGCGGTGCGCCGCTGCGGGAAGACGACTGCCACAGGGCATAATCCACACCCATGTTGTCCGCCGGAGGCATAGCCCCCGATATTATGACTCTCCATTTTCCCATTATTTCCCGCTTCCCTTTATCCTTTAATACAAACAAATAAAACAGGAAAT
>CAYOWY010000053.1:0-5195 GCA_964407805.1 uncultured bacterium
TATTGAAGTATTCCAGAAGTTTATCCTGAACCTGCGATTTTCGCCTTCCACGGAAAAGATGAAATAATCGTTTCCGTTCTCTTCCACGATGCCTCTTACGTCAGCTCCCTTTACGAGGCCGAAACTAAGTGTTTTCCCTCTTGCCTTATTCTTGTAGAAGCCGAAAAACTTGTTGTCGTAGTTGAGCATGCAGAATCGCTCGCCTTTCAGCGTTTCAATAAGCTCCGATTTCGCCTCCGCTATCTCGCGGCCGCTTTTGAAAAAGCCCATGTGGGCGGAGGCGGTATTTGTTATAACTCCTGCCTGCGGCTCCGCTATTATTCCGAGATAGTTCAGTTCGTTTTTTCTGTTCATGCCCATTTCAAGGATGCAGAAGTCCGTTTCTTTCTCAATGTTGAATATGGACAGGGGAAGGCCTATCTGGTTGTTTAAATTGCCTTCCGTCGCTCTGACGTTGTAGCGCGCGGAGAGTGTTCTCTTAAGAAATTCCTTGGTGGTTGTTTTCCCGTCGCTTCCCGTTACCCCTATCACGTATGCGTCAAACTCTTTCCTGTAGCCTCTCGCGATATCTCCGAGCGCTTTAAGTGAATCTTTGACTTTTATAATCTCTTTGCCCGAACCCGTATAACTTTCCTGGGATATTACGGCGGCCGCTCCTTTTTTCAAAGCGGCGTCCACAAAACGGCTGCCGTCAAAATTTGCGCCTTTCAGTGCGACGAATAATTCGCCTTTCTTAATGGTTCGGGTATCGGTTGAAATACCGCGGCAGGATTTTCCGAGAAAATTTTTACCGAAGGCTTTCCCCTTGCACCATCCCATTATTTTTTCAATTTTTACGCTTTCCATTTAGGTGCCGTTTTTCAGCGCTCTTATCGCTTTTTTGGCTTCTTCCCTGTCATCAAAGGGGATGACCGTATTTTTCATTACCTGGAACGTCTCATGTCCTTTTCCCGCTATAACGACGCAGTCATTTTCCCTTGCCATGGATATAGCTTCCTTAATCGCTTTTTTCCTGTCCGGGATGGAAACGTATTTTTTACCGAGATAAAAAGGTATGCCCCGTTCTATGTCTTTTATTATATCCTCGGGGTTTTCCGTGCGCGGATTGTCAGATGTTACGAAGACTATGTCCGCCATTTTTACGGCGGCATTTCCCATTAGCGGACGCTTGCTTTTGTCCCTGTTTCCCCCGCATCCGAATACCAGTATTGTGCGCCGCGGACGCAGCTCTTTGACGGACTTTAAAAGATTGTTCAACGCGTGGTGCGTGTGGGCATAATCAACTATCACGTCAAAATCCTGCCCTTCGTTTACAGATTCAAACCTTCCCGGGACAGATGTTATCAGTGCAAGGGGTTCCTTAAGAGTCTCCGGATTTATGTCCTGTGACAATGCAAACGATATTCCCGCAAGCGTGTTGTAAATGTTTCCCAACCCGCGTATCCTGGTGTAGAAATCGGTTTTTCTGCCCCTGATATCCGCAGTAAGGTAATTCCCGTCTCTTCTTATGGAATAATCAACGAGTTTCACATCGGCATTCTTTTTCCCGTAGGTTATGCAGTTTATTGAGTTTTTACGTAGGGCCTTTATGAAATATCCGGCATACGCGTCGTCGGAATTTACAATGCCTGTTTTTTTATCCTTCTCGCTTTCCTTAAGATAGCGGCTGAAAAATTCAAGTTTTGCACGCAGATAGTTTTTGAAATTTTTATGGTAGTCAAGATGTTCATGGGACGCTATGTTGGTGAATATGCCGGCATCGAAATGCATCTCCGATATCCTGCCGTGAGCGATGCCGTGAGACGAGACTTCCATTACGGCCCACCTGCAGTCTTCTTCAAGCATGTCTCTGAATAATTTCTGCAGTTCAAGCGACTCCGGCGTCGTGTTGACGGAACCTATGGTTCTTTCTCCGACCTGATAGGATATTGTGCCTATAAGTCCGCATTTACTGCCTGTGCGTTCCAGAATCTGCTTAATGATATAAGATGTGGTTGTCTTGCCGTTTGTTCCCGTGATGCCGAGAATCTTCAGCTGTTTTGACGGATGCCCGTAGAATTCCGCCGCGAGCTTATGCAGGGCTTTTCTTGTATCGTCAACGACAATTTCGCAGACATCCGAGGGAAGTACCGCACTTTTTTTACTTACAATAAGTATCTTTGCGCCTCTTGACACAGCATCGTTAATGAACTGGTGTCCGTCAAACGAAGCTCCTTTCAACGCAACGAAAACAAAATTCTCCTTTATCCTGCGGGAATCATACGCAATTCCTTCAACCTCGGAATTGCCCATGTTTGCGGGAGCTTTTTTAGAATCAAGCGGTCTAATAAGTTCTTTGATTTTCATCTTTTCGGTTTCATTACGATTTTGTAGTCATCAAATTCTTCGGCGGGTTTAATGTTATGGCGTTGAAGAGTCCGCCACAAAATATCCCTGAACACCGGAGCTGCAACAAGCCCTCCGTAATAGATGGGTTTCGGTTCATCCACCTTCACAAGAAGCAGCATCTTTGCTTCCTCGCCGTTCAGAAATCCCACGAAAGACGCCACGTATTTATCTTTTGAATAATTGCCGTTTATAATTTTTTGCGCAGTGCCTGTCTTTCCGCTTATCTTGTACCCCGGAATGCTGGCGAGAGGAGCCGTTCCCGACGGACCCGTGGCTTCCTGAAGGATTTCCTTCAGGACTTCGCATGTTTTTTCCGACAGGATTTTCTGCCTGCTCTTTGCCCTTGACAGGGTTATTTTTTCCGCACCTTTGCCTTTGATTTCTTTCAGGACATGAGGGTTTATAAGGTACCCGCCGTTAGCGATAGCGCCCATGGCGCGTATCCCCTGGAACGTGGTTATCCCAACTTCCTGTCCTATGGGAACGGCGGTTATTGAATATCCGGACCATCTGTTAAGAGGCCTCATAATCCCGGGGATTTCTCCGGGCAGGTCAACTTCCGTCAGTTCTCCGAAACCGAACTTTTTGCAGTATTCGTACAGCTTCTTCTCCCCCAGCTCCATGGCTATTTTAACCGTTCCGATATTGCTGGATTTTTCGATGACCTGGGCTACCGTGAGTTTTCCGTAAGCGTGGACGTCCCTCAAGTAGTGCTCTCTTACAAACCACTTCCCGTTCTCGCAGTATATTGTATTTTCGGGCGAGACGATCCCTTCCTCAATGGCCGCCGCCGCAGTCACAATCTTGAACGTTGAGCCGGGTTCAAAAAGGTCCGTTACCGCACGGTTCCTCTTGTCCGAAGCGCTGAAAAGTCCCGGCTGGTTCGGATTATAGTCGGGAAGGTTTGCAAGCGCAAGGATTTCTCCCGTTTCATAGTCAAGGAGAATCGCGGAAACGCTTGCGGCATGGTATTTCTCATAAACCTTTGCTATTTCTTCCTCAACTATAAATTGAAGGTTGGAATCTATGGTCAAATATATGTCTTTTCCCTGCTTTGGGAGTGCAATCTTTTTTTCCACCGAATAAATAAGGTCACCGGAACCGTCTTTAAGTATAAATGAAAGGCCTTTTTCTCCCTGCAGTAAACTGTTATAGTAAAACTCCAGGCCCTCAAGCCCTTCGCCGTCGGTACCTGCGAATCCGATTATATGGCAGGCGAGCTTGTCGTTGGGATAGATGCGCTTATACCCGGGCAGGAAAACCGTTCCGGGTAAACCGGCCGAAGTTATTGCCGTATATTCTTCCACCGTCAGTTCTTTCTTTATGAGCGGGTATCTCTGTTCCAGTTTCTCTGAAATTTCCGAGCTGTTTGCGCCAAGTATGGAAATAAGTTCCCTCTTGAGCCTTTCGGGATAGTCCTGTTCTTTTTTCGTCCGGTGGCGCACTTCCCATGAGTCAATGTAGAGTGAATAAAAAGGGACGCTCATAGCGAGTATTTCCCCGTTTCGGTCGTATATGGCGCCTCTCGGGACGGGAACTTCTACTTTCGCGTATTTGCCGGCAGTGTCTTCGGGCGGGTTTATGAGCTGAATTTTACACAGATAAAAGAGGATAAGCAGAAACATAGCCGTGAAGGAAATCTCCACGGCCAGAAGTCTTTTGCCGCCATACGCTCTTCTATCTTGTTCCCGCTTCTGCAGTATCATTCAGCGTTCCTTTTGGATTTTTATCAACCTCTATGTCCACATAACACCATTTGGATGGGTTTACCAGTTCCATATCGCGCATTCTCGCTTTTTTCAGGAGATTTTCCGGCGAAGAAAGCGATAAGATTTCGGCCTTGAAGTTCTTGTTTATCATATCAAGCTCTTCAAAGCTTTTCTTAGCCTCTTCCATTTTGTAGCCTATAGCGACGATTTTGCAGTAAATGAAGACGTAAGAACACAGGAAAACCCAAACGAGAATCAGGGAAATGCCGAGTGTTGACAGCGACCATCTCTTCCTTTTCATGTTTTCTCGCATGCCCTCAATTTTGCGCTTCTGCTTTCCGGGTTTTCAGCCAGTTCCTTTTTATCCGCCGTCATGGGTTTTTTTGTAAGTGACGCTAACTCTGCGTTGTCCCTGAAAAAACGTTTTACGATTCTGTCTTCAATTGAATGAAAAGAGATTACCACAAGACGCCCGCCTTTGTTAAGAGCCCCGGCGGCTTTCGCCAATCCTGCCTTTATTACTTCTGTTTCGTTGTTCGCCGAAATCCTCAGTGCCATGAAGAATTTTGTTGCGGGATGTATTTTCGTTCTATGCCTGCAGAGTTGTTTTATGAAATCTGCCAAGTCAACTGTTGTCTCAAACCTTTTTTTTCTTCGGCGTTCAATAATCCTGTCAACGAATTTGCCCGCTTTCTTGATTTCCCCGTAGTTTTCAAAAATCCAGACAAGGTCATTCCTGCTCCATGTGTTTATTATTTCTCCTGCGGTAAGCCCATCTCTTCTGTCGTAGCGCATATCAATCGGGCCTTCCTTCTGGAAGCTGAATCCCCTTTCACCATCTTGTATCTGATTTGTGGAAAATCCGAGGTCCATCAGAATTCCGTCAACGCCTTCAAGCCCTTCGTCCTTCAACAGGGAATCAAGGTTTTCATAACCGGAGTGCAACGCCTTGAAATTCTTAAAACCGGAAAGTTCCTGCGATGCGGCTTCCACTGCATCTCCGTCCTTGTCAAGCCCGTAAAGAATTATATTTTTGTTTGTTTCAAGAAGATACTTGCTGTGTCCCCCGTATCCGCAGGTTGCGTCTATATAAATCCC
>CAYOWY010000053.1:5205-6178 GCA_964407805.1 uncultured bacterium
CCTTGAGATTGAGCCAGTTCAACACCTGCTCTTTCATCACGGGATAATGTGCCATTTATTCAAAGCTCCATCATTTTTTCTGAAATATCTTCGTAAGTTTTTAAAGAGTTTTCATAATACTTCTGCCATTTGTTTTCTTCCCATAGCTCAATTCTGGTGCCTGCGCCTATAATGACTATATTTTCTTTTATCCCCGCATATTCCAGCAGGTTTGCCGGTATGAGTATTCTTCCCTGCTTATCCATGCGGGACTGAAAAGCTCCGGAGAAGAAGAGGCGGGTAAACGTTCTCGGGTCGCCTTTTGTGAAGGGAAGTTCCTTCAGTCGTGAGCTCTGATTTTTCCACGTTTTTTCCGGAAAAATAAAAAGGCAGTCTTCAAGCCCCTTCGTTATGTATACCTCACCGTTCCCTTTTCCCGAGAGGGCGCTCCTTAACTTTGCGGGTATTACTGTCCTTCCCTGTTTGTCTATTTTACACCTAAATTCACCAAAATATACCATTTTCTTCCTTTTGCTGTATATTAAACACCTGCTGAAATATTTTGTCAAATTTATTTATCCCGAACTCTCACATGCCAAGCTTTCCGAGTGAGGGATTATGATTTTTTATTGTTTGATTGATGCGAGAGATGAACTATGAGGATTTTTAATTATTAATGATTGACTAAAGAAAAGACAAGTATTACCTTTTCTCTATTTTCTTCTGATACCCGCTTTCAAGGTATGCTTTAACAGGGTCGGGAGGAAGGCCTTTTTCAATCCTTGCCTTGGCCGCAATAGGCCTGACATCGGCATTGATAAGGGCATCGTTGAAAAGGCGGTTTGCAAGCATTATCTCATCTTTTTTTCTGCATTCTTTTATTGCATCAGTATTCACAACGGCAGCTTTCGCAAGGGACAGCTGGAGGGAATCTATGGAGTGCAAAAGCGCATGTATCCTGTTCTCTCTGCCGCTTGCCTGGTCTATCATGTAT
>CAYOWY010000054.1:0-6050 GCA_964407805.1 uncultured bacterium
TCCCTGACGTCTTCAGGAAAAATATTTATGTCCTCAATAATCCCGATTTCCTTTATCCTGTCGGTTTCATCATAGTAAAACAGTGAAATGAATTTATCGGGGCATGTCGCGGGAAACGCCCTTACCGCAGATACTCCGCGGTATAATTCACCGTGCTTTGTCATAAGATGTATCAGGTTAAAGGTCCCCCTGAATATTTTTATATCTTCCGGCTTCAGGATATTCAGTTCTATCTGTTTTAATCTACTTTCTTCCATTTTTTTCTAATCCTCAATTGAAGTCAGGCGCGTTTGTATTTCAACAAGCTTAAAATACGTTCCTTTCTTTTCTATCAGTTCCCTGTGATTGCCGGACTCCACTATTCGACCCCCGTCAACCACGTATATGCGGTCCGCCCCGCGCAGGGTTGAAAGCCGGTGTGCGATGGCTATTGTAGTCCGTCCTTTGCATAGTATGGCAAGCGCATCCTGTATCTGCATCTCCGCTTCCGTATCCACCGAAGAAGTAGCCTCGTCAAGTATGAGTATGGGCGGGTCGCACAAAAGCGCTCTCGCAATGCCCATCCTCTGCCTCTCCCCTCCGGAAAGCCCCGAGCCTCCTTCGCCCAGCAGGGAATCATACGCATTATCCCTGCGCATAATAAAATCATGGCAGTTGGCGGCTTTTGCGGCGGAGATTATCTCCCTGTACGATGCGGAAGGATTGCCGTAGGAAATATTATCCGCTATTGTTCCGCGGAAAAGAAACGGTTCCTGCAAAACAAGCCCGATGTTCCGATGGATATCTTCCGGGGAAATGGTTCTTATGTCATAGCCGTCAAGAAATACCGTCCCCTGTCCAGGATCATAGAACCTGCACAAAAGATTTACAATGGTGGATTTTCCGCTTCCGCTTTTCCCCACAATTCCTATCATCTCTCCCCTGGTTATCTTGAGAGATACGTTTTTAAGAACGGGGAAATACGGTTCATAACCGAACGTCACGTTCTTAAATTCTATATCACCGGCAACTATTTCAATATGCACGGGTTCTTTCGGAGGCTTCAGGGTAGGTTCCGTATCAAGTATTTCAAATATGCGGTGCGTAGCCGTTATGAATCCGCTGAACCAGTTGGAAAGAAGGGTTATGCTTGAAAGAGGAGCGTAAAACATTCCGATGTAGCTTAAGAAAGCCATCAGTTCTCCGAGTGACATCTGTGTATCAAGCACTCTTTTCCCTCCGGCGTACCACACTATAAGACCTCCCAGACTGAAAAGAAACGCCATCACAGGGTTAAAAGCAGCTACGCTTAAATTGACTCCCCTGTTCGCATTCCGGAGGTCCATGGAACGCTTTTCAAACCGTCCGATTTCCTTCTTCTCCTGCGCAAAGGCACGGACAAGGCGTATCCCCGAAAGTACGCCGTTCAGGAAGCTTGACATCTTGGACTGGCTGTCCCAAAGCTTGTAATATCTCGGATAAATCCTGTGCCAGAAAAACCATGTGCCGAACATCACAAAAGGTATGGGTATCAGAACATAAATGGCAAGAACCGGGTTTATGGTGAAAAGCATTACGCCGATACCGATGAAAAGCAGTACGTTGATAAGAAACCCCTGCCCTATCTGCGACACGAAGCCGTGCAGCATCTCAACGTCGGAGGAAAACCTGTTCATTATCATCCCGACAGAATTTTTGTCGTAATAATCTATGGACAATTCCTGGATTTTTTTAAACATGCGGTTTCTAAGGGAATAGGTTATAAGCGTGCCTACCGAAGTTGAAAGAGTTCCTATCAGCATATTGAACTGGGCCCTTAGCAAATCGGTTGCTATCAGGGCGAGAACAAGCCATTTGAGCCAGTCCACATGTCTTCTGGTAGTGAGGACCTGGTCAACGAGAATCTTTACCAGCTGGGGAGGTATTAAGCTCAATCCCACAGAAATTGCAGTAACTACGAATATCGCCAGCATCCAGTGCATATAAGGCGCTATGAGGGAAAACAGGCGCATTATTATGGCTCCCTCTTTCCCGCACTTGGGGCATGCTGCCCCTTCCGAGCGCAGAGGCATCCCGCAGGTTTTGCAGAGCAAGGGGTGGGGTTCCTGCAATATTTTATTGTCAATGGGAAGGTTATTGCGCAGATTGTCAATCTGCGAGGACATCCTTTCAAATCGGTAGCGCAGAACGTTGGTGAAGCGGGCGATATCCACATATACGCCCTGAACCTTCGCCTGCAGAAAGGCACTGCCTACGGTGCAGTAAACTTTTGTGGACTCAACATCATTAAGATTCAGGACGATCTCTTCACCCGCTCCGTCCTCGGGAAGAGCAGTGATTTTTTCCGGCGATACAAGAACCCATACAGCCGAAGGATTCCCCTGTATATCAAGGTCGGCCGCCGCCATCAACTTTATATCTTTAATCGGAATCCCGAGTTTTTCAAGACGGGACACGACATTTATGGGAATATCCATAAATTTCAGCGTATAGCGTGTAGCGTTTAGCGTATAGTTAGAAGCTTAGCGTATAGAGGTTTAATTTACACCACTTTCAGATTTTGTCAATTCTTTGTATTTGCATGTGAAAAAACTGCCGTCTAATTTATTTTGAAAACATGGCTTCTATGTTTTCCGGCGGGACATCAGGCAGTATGGCTTCGTGGCTGGGAGAAATAATACAGCCGGTGGGAAAAATCTCCTTCAGTTCCGATATCCTTGCTCTCACCTCTTCCGGCGTCCCTTTAACCAGAAGCTCCTGCACGTCAACTCCGCCGCAAAACGACACTCTGTCGCCGAAAAGTGTCTTCAGCCTGGACGGCTCCATACCTGCGGCAAGCGACTGCATCGGATGTATCGCATCTGCTCCGGCCTCAATCAGGTCGTCAATTACGGCGGCAACTGAACCGCATGAATGATGTATCACCTTCAGGCCGTAAGATTTTGCCTGGCCAATAAGCTTTTTGGTTCCGGGAAAAA
This sequence comes from uncultured bacterium, assembly GCA_964407805.1. Lineage (GTDB taxonomy): Bacteria > Ratteibacteria > UBA8468 > B48-G9 > JAFGKM01 > JAFGKM01. The sequence goes on from CAYOWY010000054.1 coordinate 2,958, forward strand.
CATATTTTCTCAAAAGTTCCGGGGAAAGCATAAGCCCGGTCTGACTGCCGAAATCATTCCCCATAAGCACGGCATCCAGCTTTCCCCTGCCCGCTTCATAGAAAATCTCGTTTGCCTTAATATAAAAATCCGTTATCCGGTCAATAACAGCCCTGAACATTTCCGGCTCGGCAATCATCTTCACAAGAGCGGTTTCCATTCCGAACGCCGAACAGGCATCCTGAAAGTGGCACGACCACATTACGCCGAGCACAGCCATATCGGAAGGGGCCTTCTTTATCGCCCTCCTGCATTCTTCAGTCGACATATGTTCGGCAGGGTCAGGCCATTCAAAATCGGCAACCGCATAAGGGTCGGATATATCCAGAAAAAAGCCGGGCGCTGTGAGAGTCCTCTTCTCATAATCATCGGCATCTTCCTGCCTCGCGAAATTGAATGCGCAGGCTATATGGTTTGACGGCGCATTGTTATAGGGGACATCCACTGGATATATATCATCGTCTATTTTTCTTTTAAGCTCATCCGTATTCTTTGCGTTAAAATACCTGAAAAGAATTTTCTCCGCTTCATGAGTCGGAAGCCCGAGCCACGATGCAGGCCTGTCAACCCTTCTCCTCTCTATCGTTGCATAGAATCTTTCCCTGTGGTCCATAAGCTCCTTTATCCAGTTTATTTAGGGATGAAGTCCCATCCGCTCTCTCGTGAGGAATCCTGCCTTTCAGTCCCCTCCGTCACGCACCTGGGCAATTCTTTAAATTCAAGCTTGATTATAACAGGCTCACAGGAAAGTCTGTCAACCGGGATATCATATATATGAAGATATTCTTTTTTGTCAGGGTACAATCTTGGCATTGAATCAAGAGCTATCTTCGGATGTTTCCCTGTATTAAGTATTTCCGCTTTTGAGGGCAAAACATCTATAGGTTTCAATGCAATTCCGGTTGTTATGGAATTAGGAAGGTGTACATACAGAGTATTTTCTTTTCTTGAGAAAAAAACACCCGCATTAGTTACCATAAAAGGCAGCGGTTCTGCCATGGTAAGAGATTCCTTAACCTTTGAATACCATCCGCCTATATTCTTAAGCATTTTGACGGCTTGCGGAGGAATTTCTCCGTTTGCCTTCGGACCCACATTGAGAAGATAATTACCGCCCCTCGCAAGCGCCTTGCATATGCTTTTCTTTATGTGAGAGGTTGAATAATAATCCTCGTTCTTCCGGTATCCCCAGCTTTCATATCCTGTTGCCTGGCACGCCTCGGTAGGATATTTGAACAGCCGCTCGTCTTTCTCTATCTCCTCACCGTGCTCCCTCTCGGCAATCAGATAATCGCCCCTGTCAAATCCCCGGTTGCTGATGATAACTCCGGGCTGAAGAGAGCGCATGAGTCTGTTTACCGACTCATCCTGAACGTTCATCAATCTGCCGGAATTAAACTTCTGCCCCCAGAAGGAATTGCCATCCCACCACCAGCCGTAAATCTTTCCGTAATTTGTGCAAAGTTCCCTTACCTGATTTTTTACATATCCCATATATTTTTTTATATCCGGCTCATCTCCCGGCTCGGGAGCTGGCAATTCATAGCCTTTTCCGCTGTTGGGATAATGCTTATAATTCATGTCCGGAACGGAATAGTATATACAAAGCGGGAAATTCCTCTTTGCGCAGGCATTTGCCAGCATCGCAAGCACGTCCTTCCCGTAAGGGGTGTTTGTAACCTTGAACTCCGTATATTTTGTATCAAACATGCAGAAACCGTCTATATGCTTTGAAGTGAAGCAGATATACTCCATGCCTGCCTCTTCTGCGATATCAAGCCATTTATCCGGATTGAACTTAGCCGGATTGAATCTCTTTATTAAAGGCGTGTATTCTTTCCTTGCAAGCCCGAGTCTGTATATCTCCTGCTCATGCCATCCGTTTATGGCATAGATACCCCAGTGGACAAACAACCCGAAACGTTTCTCAAAAAACCAGTCCCTCCCGTCCCCGAATCTTCTCATTTCTGCCGAACTCCTTATTTTTTCATAGGGATTGCATAACTTCTCTGTCCGCCGGCGCCTTCTATCGCCAGTTCTTTTTCGGAGATGGTAACCTTCCCATAGCTTCTGCCTGCATGGACTGCGGCCAGAGTGATATAACTAATTCCGTTGTAAACTGTCCAGCGGTTGTCGTGCTTATGCCCCGCAAAACACGCAATCACGTTTCCGTCTTTTTCCAGTATCTCTCTTATTTGCCATCCGTTATCAATATAACTGGTCTCCTTGCCTACGGGGGGAAAAGGGATATCCCCGCCCTGCCCGGAACCTTCGGGGGGAGTATGGTGCAATTCAGAATGGCAGAATACAACCTTAATTTTCTCCCTGTTTGCGGCAAGGTCCTTCTTAAGCCACTCTATTTGTGCCTCATCAATCCAATAGGAGCCTCTCACGCCATCGCGGCCACGGGGAACATCTGCAGAACCGGACCACCAATTATTACCGTCAAGTACAATGAAATGATAACCTTTAACGTCAAATGAATAGTACCGGCCAAGCATCTTTGTTTTTTCAACCCACTGCTTCTTTGTGATATGCTCACCCCCGCGGGAGTCTGTGTAAAGGTCCTCCGGCTTGAGTGTTTCGTCTCCGCCTTTCAGCCAACCCGCATCATGATTGCCTATGACATAATATGCCGGACATGGAAGTTTAGAAAAGTATGCAACAAAATCCTCAAGGTTTTTCAACTGTGCGTTCTGCAATTCGGGAGTTGTCGGTCCTGCTTTTGTCTGTATCGCAAAATCTCCCATCTCAACGACAAAATCCGGCTTCCATTCAGCCATCGCATCAATGTAAGCCCTCATATTACCGTCAATTTTAACAGAGTGAAAATCCGCGGTTATCCCGAACCTGACGTCTTTTTCGTCTCTTTCAGCCAATTTGGCTTTTTCTTCCGCTGGTTTTGCCGCAGAGGCATTTTGATTATAACGCTCCTTAATATCCTCTCCGCTCACGGCTTTCCTGTAAATCCTAACCTCATCAATCAATCCGGGGAAAAAACGGGCAGTGCCGGAAGGCCCCGCTCCGATAATAAGATTTCCGCCGTTATCAATC
>CAYOWY010000055.1:0-6041 GCA_964407805.1 uncultured bacterium
CAATAACCCCTGTCCCGTGCCTCCTTCGGCATAAATAGCCTGAATAACAGGATTGTTACCGCTCGTTGTTTTCGTAGGCATGTAGAAACCATCGTAGTCGTCCGCATACATCGCAGTAAAAAGCAACAACTGTCTCAAATTGTTAACACATACCGCCCGCCTTGCTCTTTCCCTTGCCTGCGACAGCGCCGGCAGAAGCATCGCCGCAAGTATTGCTATGATAGCTATGACCACCAGGAGCTCTATAAGCGTAAAACCTCCGCCTGCGTTAAAACTTCGGCGGATGAATCTCTTTTTGTTCATAACGCACCTCCGTTTTGGTTGCCTTTCTTTCATGAATACATTATACTCTTTATAATCTATCTTGTCAAGTTTTTTTGATATCGACGCTCAACCGGCGTGAAAACTTGACTTTTGGGGAGGGGGTTAATCTTGGAAAGACTCATAACGGCGGCACAATACGGTTGACGGCAAACCAGCACCTATTGTCCGAGTTTCTTCACTTCAGTCTCAAAAAACTTCTTCACGTCTTCCCACCTTGCTTTTTTCAGCATTTCCGGCATCTCGTCGGGCTCGGCGTCGTTGAAAAAGACCATGCTTTTCTGTATATGGATTCGGTTAGAGGCAAGCTTCCCATATTTTTTATCGTAGAACTCAAAAATTTCAGCCAAACCGTAACCTGCTTTGCATATGAAATATAAATCAATAAAATCCCTCTTGACTCCCCTGGTTGCCGCGGCATCTATTTTCATTGCGGCAATGTCACGGATGTCTGCCACATTCAGGGACAGATACTTTACAGGCCGGTAAATCAGCGGATATTCATAGCGGAACAGGCTGAATTTTATGCCGTTCAGCGTGCCCAAAACAGTTCCCCTGTCCGCCTGCTCTTCATCAAACGAACCCACTTTTGAAATTGCGGCGGAAAAACTCTTGGGGATGAAATCTTCTCTGGTGAAAAAATCAAAATCTACAGAAATGCGATGGCCGAGTTGAAGAGCGGCTCCGGTGCCGCCTGCCAGATATGCATCTTCCAGAATTCCTGCGGCGGCTAATGAGGCCAGAACGTCCTTTGCTCCCTTGACGAGTGTTTTCTCAAACATGAAACCTTTTCCTTCGGCACGTCCAGCATAAGAGACCAGTAATTAGCGCTTTTTTGAGAGTATCCGCGAAAACCTGACAGCACATTTCTTATTTCCGCCTTCTCAAAATTGTCGTACATCCAGGCAACCGCTCTCTCATCTCCGTAGTCAAGGATACGCCTCAAAACGTATTCCCTGTTTTTCCGCAGGTTAATTTTCTCGAACCGGACGTCCCAGAAATATTTTTTCAGAAACTGCGGAAGTTTTTCCATTTTCTGCATGTTTAAGCTTCTCTTTTTATCTTTCCGACACTGCGTTAATTATAGCACGGACAGCCTCTTCCCGTCAATGTTTTTTTAAGGGCTTTTCCAAACTCTTCAGGAGAATGGAAACTTGACTTTTGGGGGCGGGCGGTCTTTAATATAGGAATGATTTATTTATACTTGGTGATTTACAACATCCTCCTGTTTGCGAGCCTTCTCGCGTCTCTGCCTTTCATATGGAGGAAGGTCAGGCCGGATAAAAATTTCCCCGGGGACTGGCGGGAGAGGATTGCGGTTTACGGCAGGAATACCTGCGGCAAGCTTCAGGACCGCAGGAATATCTGGGTGCACACTGTATCAATAGGAGAATTCCTTTCCGTGACGCCCCTAATTGAAAGACTGCAAAAGGAAAAGAACGAGCGGATTGTCGTTACACTGGCAACAAAAACGGGAAGGCGCGTCGCGGAGAAGAAACTACCCGGCGTAACACACCTTTTCTTTCCGGTTGATTTTTATCCGGTTATGAAGCGGGCGGTTAAGAAGCTGAACCCGAAGCTGATAGTCATTATTGAGACTGAACTCTGGCCGAGCCTTTTAAAAATCGCCTCCGACAGCAATATCCCGGTAGTTTTGCTGAACGGCCGCATATCTCCCTTTTCTTTTCCCAAATACAGGAGAATCAGGTTCTTCGCAAGGAGGCTTCTGCCTCTCTTCTCGGCCGTAACAATGAGGACTCAAGAGGAAGCGGAAAAACTCATCTACCTCGGAGCGGAACAAAAAAACCTGAATATAGTGGGAAGCATGAAGTTTGACCTTGCGTTTGAGATGAGCAAGGCGGTAAACCCGCAGGAGGTGCGCAGAACCCTTGGGATAGATGAAGAAAAACGCATCGTCGTATTCGGCTCCCTGCATCCGGAAGAGGAAGAAATGATTGCGGATATCGCGGGAAAGCTTCTCCATAAGTTTGCCGGCATAACGGCGGTCATCGTACCGAGGTACCTTGATAAAACGAACATATACAGGATACTGCAGAACAGAAAAATGGAGTATGTGAAACGGAGCGCCATGCCCGGTAGCGGACAGCCATCCGTCATAGCCGTTGACACTTACGGGGAGCTTAATAACTTTTACAGTATCTGCGAGTTCGCCTTCGTCGGTGCGAGCTTATACAGGTGGGGCGGGCAGAACCCCATAGAGCCCACCGCCTTCAGGAAGCCTGTCCTTTTCGGGATACACAACTGGCATTTCAAGAAGGAATGGGAAAAGATAAAAAAAGGCGGGGGAGGCATAGAGGTGGAAAGCTACGACCGCCTTTACAGGGAATCCGTGCGGCTTCTGGAAAATCCTGCAATATGCAAACAGACGGGCGAGAACGGATACAAAGTCCTTCTTGAAAACACCGGCGCAACCGAAAGGAACCTGCAGGTTCTCTCCCGCTTCCTTTAACCTGCCGACTTTATTTTCTTTTTCTGTAAATATCCTTCCTGTGTCCGACCGCCTCTATAAAAATTCCGTCTTTGGAAATACAGTAGATAATCCGGTAGTCTCCTGCCCTGCAGGAAAAATCTCCATGAAGATGCCCCGTAAGTTTTTTCCCTGCAAAAGGGTTGTTCCCCAGGAGAGCTATTTCTTCTTTGACTCTTCGTTGAATTCCTTCGGGAAGTTTCTTATAGTTTCTAAGAAAGGTGGACGTAAGGAAAATATTATATTTCACGCCTTATCTCCGAAGCTTTCCTCGTATGGAATATAACGTTTATTTTTAATGTCTTCTTTTGCGGAAATTATATCTCTGACCAGTTTTTTGTCGGAGAGTATTTCAAGAGTTTCAATTTCTTCAAGGCTTACTATCACTGCCCTGGCTTTTGACCTTTGCGTTATAATATATCTCTCGCCAAGTGAAATCTCTTTAAGTATCTTCGGCAAATTTTCTCTGGTGGCAACCACGCCAATCACTTTATCCATTTGTACCGCCTCCTGCAACTATTGTACCGTTAACCGTACACTTTGTAAACAGACGGTTTATTTGAAAACAAATGCGGGCGAGCCGTCTTTGAGGTCCACAAGAACACCGCCGCCCTCTTTCGCTTCGCCGGCAAGAACTTTTAAGGCAAGCGGGTTTTCTATCTCTTTCTGTATGAGACGCTTGAGAGGTCTGGCTCCGTAAACCTCGTCGTATCCCTTTTCCGCAAGATATCCCTGCACGGCATCGGAGAAGCTGATTTTTATCTTCCTCTCGTCAAGGCGCTTCTGCAGATAAGCGGTCTGTATATCCACTATTTTTATCAGGTCGTCCTTCTTAAGCTTGCCGAACGTAATTATTTCATCCACTCTGTTAAGAAACTCCGGACGGAAGGTGCTTTTCAGAACGTCGGTTATCTTTTCCTTCATAGCGCTTTCATCCTTGAACATGGTGATATACTGGCTCCCGATATTTGAGGTCATTATTATAACAGTGTTCCTGAAGTCCACGGTTCTCCCCTGTCCGTCGGTCATCCTGCCTTCGTCAAGCAGTTGAAGCAGGACGTTGAAAACCTCCGCATGCGCCTTTTCTATCTCGTCAAGGAGGATGACGCTGTAAGGCCTTCTTCTTACTTTCTCTGTCAGCTGTCCGCCTTCTTCATAGCCAACGTATCCCGGAGGCGCGCCGATGAGACGCGAAACGGAAAATTTCTCCATGTACTCGCTCATGTCAATCCTTAAAAGCGCGTTTTCATCGTTGAAAAGTATCTCTGCAAGCGCCTTCGCCAGTTCGGTCTTGCCCACTCCGGTAGGGCCGAGAAAAATAAAGGAGCCGATAGGCCTGTTGGGGTCTGAAAGGCCAGCCCTGTTTCTGCGAATTGCGTTGGACACCGCAGTTATCGCCTCGTTCTGTCCGACGACCCTTGCAGTAAGGCGTTCTTCCATCTTTATGAGTTTCTCAACCTCTCCCTCAAGCATCCTTGAAACGGGTATGCCTGTCCACCTTGAGACTATTTCAGCTATATCGTCTTCCGTCACTTCGTCTTTCAGCAGTCCCCCGTCTTTCGCCTGCGTCTTTTTAAGTTTTGAGGTCTCCTCTTCCAGGCTCTTCTGAAGCTCAATCAGTTTTCCGTATTTGTATTCGGCCGCCTTACCGAGGTCGCCGTCCCTTTCGGCCTTTTCTATGATTGTTTTTGCGGATTCCATATCTCCCTTTATCTTTCTCATCCGCTCAACAATCTTTTTCTCCGCAAGCCATTTTGAGTGCATCTTCTCCCTGTCTTTTTTCAGGGCATCCATTTCCTTTTCAACCCGCGAGAGGCGCTCCTTAACCTCCGGCCTTGATTCTCTCTTCAGCGCCTGCCTCTCTATTTCAAGCTGTCTTATCTTCCTTTCGGTCTCGTCAAGTTCGGCAGGCATGCTGTCGGTCTCTATCCGAAGGCGGCTTGCCGCTTCGTCGATAAGGTCAATCGCCTTGTCCGGAAGAAACCTGCCGGTTATATATCTGTGGGACAGTATTGAAGCTGCAACAATGGCGCTGTCGGTTATTTTTACTCCGTGATGAACCTCGTACCTTTCCTTCAGTCCCCTTAAAATTGATACGGTTTCTTCAACGGACGGTTCTTTCACATATACGACCTGAAACCTTCTCTCCAATGCTCTGTCCTTTTCTATGTGTTTCCTGTACTCATCAAGGGTTGTCGCTCCGATGCACTTCAGTGAACCTCGCGCGAGAGCCGGTTTCAGCATGTTGGAGGCGTCCATCGCTCCTTCCGCCGCTCCCGCACCCACGAGGGTATGCAGTTCGTCTATGAAAAGTATTATCTCTCCCTCTTTTTTCTCAAGTTCTTTGAGGAGCGCCTTGAGGCGGTCTTCAAACTCGCCTCTGTATTTGGCTCCGGCAACGAGAGCGCCGAGATCAAGAACGAGAACACTTTTATTTTTCAATCCTTCGGGAACGTCTCCGGAAACTATTCTCCTTGCAAGCCCTTCAACTATGGCGGTCTTGCCCACCCCTGCCTCGCCTATGAGGACAGGGTTATTCTTGGTTCTCCTTGAAAGAACCTGTATCACCCTTCTGATTTCCTCATCCCTGCCTATAACGGGGTCCAGCTTGCCCTTGCGGGCAAGTTCTGTGAAGTCCCTCGTGTATTTTTCAAGCGCTTTATACTTATTTTCTGCATTTTTATCCATTACCTTCTCTCCGTTTCTTGACTGCTGTATTATTTTTAAAAGCCGCTCCCTGAAGATATCGTATTTTTTCAGAATATCGTGAACGCCGGATTCTTTCGCGGTCAGGCCGAGTAAAAGATGTTCAACGCTTATATACTCATCCCCCATAGCCTTTGATTCTTTAAGGGCGGTATTCAACGCGTGGTTTAAAGCAGGCGTGATATACAAATTTCCCGCACCGGTCCCTGTCACCTGCGGAATTTTATCAAGCGACGATGCCGTTTCATCCTTTAGCGCATCGACTTTCACATTCATTTGCCCGAGGATATCAGCCGTTGTTTCGTCATTTTCCAAAAGGGATTGAAGCAGGTGAACACAATCCACCGCCTGATGACTCCTTTCCTGTGCCGCGGACTGCGCCGCCATCAAGATTTCCTGCGCCTTTTCAGTAAGTTTTTCGTTTATGTTGTCCATTAGGATTTAGATGGACTTGCAGAAGAAAAGTTACATATGTGGAATTTCCGTTATACGATTGTTATACAATAGATATACAGTAGTTATATAT
>CAYOWY010000056.1:0-6028 GCA_964407805.1 uncultured bacterium
ACATAACCCCGGGAAGGCCGTTAAGCTTCTCAACAGAGAGTCCGGAATCCTCTCCCGCAACAAATTCGCCGCCCGTGATTTTTTTAAGATGCGCCGCTTTTAGAAATGCATTTTCTTCAAAAGTCGCACCCGTTTCTTCAGGAAATACAATATCCGGAGGGCACGGTTTTACCATAATCCCCGCTCCACGAAGTATATGGCGCACCTCGCGAAGTTTATTCGTATTCTTAGTGGCCAAGTAAAAATTCAATTTCATCTTTTAATACCCTTTTTTGTACTTCTATAATGTCTTTTATTCCTTTTTCCGCAAGTTTGAGCAGTTCTGAAAGTTCTTCCCTTGAAAAGGGATACCCTTCGGCGGTGCCCTGTATCTCAATAAACTCTCCGCCGCCCGTCATGGCAACGTTAAAATCAACGCTTGCTTCCGAATCTTCGGAATAATCAAGGTCCACAACCTTGTTGCCGTAAACGACGCCGGCGCTGACCGCCGCAAGGTAATCCCGCAGAAGCGGCAGTTTGATCAGGCGGGCCTTCTTCAATTTGGAAAGCCCTTCAACAAGAGCTACAAACCCGCCCGTTACGGCCGCCGCCCTGGTGCCTCCGTCCGCCTGAATAACGTCGCAGTCAATCCACAGGGTTCTTTCGCCTATCTTTTTGACGTCAAGCACCCCTCTTAATGAACGTCCTATCATTCGCTGTATCTCCTGGCTCCTTCCGGTGAAATTTGAATTCCTGGGAACCCTCTCGCTGGTGGACGACGGAAGAAGCGAATATTCCGCCGTCAGCCATCCGCTGTCGGTCCCTTTCAAAAAAGGAGGAACTCTGTCTTCGGCATTCACTGAACACACAACCTTTGTATCGCCCATCTCTATCAGGCATGAGCCAAGCGCATACTTTATGAAGTTTTTTGTTATTTTAACTTCCCTTATCTGGTCAAACGCCCTGCCCGCTCTTCTCTTTAGTTCCATTTTTGTCTCCCGAAAGAAGTTTTACAGAAATATCGGATACGCCAAAAGATAGAAAGAAAAATCGTCTTCATCAGCTGATATTCTTAAGTGCATCTCCCAGCAGTGAAGCTTCCTCCAAACATCAAGCCTTGACCGGGAAAAACCCCCGGATTCAATGTCGTACTGCGCCCCTATGCTGTAGCGCCAGTTTTCATTCAGTGTGTGCCCGAACCGGCCTTCAATCCCGGAGATATCGTTATCCTCATCGTACCTGTTGCCGAGCGCAAAACGGTACTTACCGAAATCCGCCGCCATGTCATTAACGCCGAACCTGTATTTGCCGTCTGAAATGTTAAATTCATTCTGGCCTTCCACATAGAGATGCCGATTAATTCTTACATCGTATTTCAGGGAATTTCCGTCAAATTCGCCTTTCTCAACGTCATAAACGTTTTCCACGGACACCCTGCCGAGATAACCGGTTGCTCCGTGAAAAAACCAGTCCAGTCCGAGGTTCGCAAACCCTCCGCCGTTAAGTCTTTCAAAAGCGTCAAAAGGTTCAATCTCACCGGCTTCATAATCAAGCTTGCGGTAATAAAACGAGAGGGATGGGGAAAAATACCCCGTGTATCCGTCATTCTGTTTTTTCATTGCCGCGGACACTTTCACTCCCGCCTCGCTCATAAAATTGAATTTATCCTCCATTGAACCGGAATAATTAATGCCGGCAGCCGATATGTAAGGGGAAACGGAAAGAAGCCCCGCAGATGTAGGGGCCGAAATCTTAATCCTGTCCGCCGCCCTCAAACACTCTCTGTCATCCTTATGAAAATTCGTCAGGCGGAAATCATTCTCCACAAACACGGGTGAATTTCCCATCCGGAGAAACGGCGTATAAAATCTTAATTCCGGCATCTTTTCAATATTCAGAAAATCTTCTCCCGCGGAATGCCGCAGATTCAGGTTTAAAATCCCCGCCTTGAAATTATGGGTTGCCGACAGGTAATTGTAAGACTTTGATTTTGTATCATAGTCGTCATTGAAAAAATCGTAAAAAAAGTCCCGGTTGTCCATGAATCTCCAGTTAAGAATTAAATTTCCCTCTCCGGAACGGAAACTGTAGTTCTCGTTTTTCTCCGCGATTATTCCGGGTTCAAGCCCCGAGCCGTCCCATCTCTTATACAGGAACCCCTCAAGCCTGTATCTCTGCTCTGCGGAAGACACCCTGATACCTGCGCCTATCCCCTCGGCTCCCAGTGAAATCCTCTCTTTGACAACGGTATCCGTTTCAACTCCCGCCCTGTGCGAGAAAAAAGCGTCAACGGTTCTTCCCACTCTCGTACTGTAGCCCGGCGTAACGCCGAAAGGCGGATCCTTCGCGAGTGCGTCAATCGTGAATTTGGGAAGATACAGGAGCGTATACTTTTCGCCGAATACAAGCCGGAGCTTCTCTGCGCGCAGATAGTCGCCCGGAACGTATTCCATATGCTCCGCGGAAATCCTGTAATGAGGCTTTTCTGCAAGATCGCATGCCGTTATATACCCGTTTTTGAGGAGGATAATTCCCTCTTTCTTTTCAACCTTTTCGGCTCTGCCGTACACGGGAGGGGCTTTAAAGGAGGAGTTCAGCAGAATCCCCGTTTCGCTGTTCAGATTATGCGTAATGTAATCGGCGGTGAAAATCCCTTCCGGGGTTTCAACGTACACGGGCCCTTCGGCCGAAATATCGCCCGTGATTCTGTTAAACACGGCTTTTTCACAGGTTAGAGTTGTATCGCCGAAGGAGATTTTCACATTGCCCACGAGAGTTATTTCCTCGGATTCTCCCTCTCTGTTGAATTTTACGTTGAAGTTGTCCGAACTGTAGTATACGGGAGCCTCTTCCGAAAAGATAAAACCGCAGAAAAACAAAAAAAGGCAAATGCACTTTTGGACTTTTGTGACCATATGTCCTTTCTGAATTCAATGGCGTCTTGCGCACGTGAAAACTTACACTCCGACTACGCCGTAACCGAGGTAAGTTTCAAACGCCTCAATAACCGGCTCCGCAACGCAGGCCGGAACGACGCTCGTATGATGGCGGTGCCCGAGATAACCTATTGTCTGCAAAACTTCCTGTAAATCGGGAATTTCAGCAACACCAGCGCATCCGAAGAAATCGAGGGGAACAGGATCATCGGTAAATCTTCCCTCGCCTATATAAAACTCCATATCGCCGTCCACGGTAAGCATGCTCCCGAAGGTCATGGGGCCCGAAGCGATTCTGCCCGTATTGCAGCCGTACCCGCAACCCTGCCCCACGCTGTTTGCAAGTATGGCATGGTCGGTAATCTTACCCTTGCATTTCATCATGGACTGCGGCACGGGACCGCAGTGGAACAGTATGCACTTATTCTCCTCTTCACCGTAATTGTTATTCCAGTCCAGACAGGTTGCAACGCTTCCGGCCGCCCTGCTCAATGCAAACATCGTAACGGCATTTCCTATGTCAACCTCGCAGGCGGCGGGGATGAATCTGTTGTTTATCTCGCTTAGGACAACGCAGGGAGAGATTCCCAGCACCTCCTGCATTTCCATCCAACAGCGCAAGGCAATGGCGTCAAACCCGTACTCCGCAATCATGTCATCCAGAACCACCGCCAGCCGGACTATTTTTTCAAAGGATTTTTTGGGAACTCCGCTCCATGCCGAATAGCCGCTAAGAATCTTTGCTTTGGCGGAAAATTTCTTGTCCGAGGCTTTTAAGGCATCCATTTTTGCAAATATTGAAGAAAGGTCAAACGTTTCGGTGGTTATCCCGTATTTCTGCAGGGCCAGTTCGTCTATGCGTACAGTCTTGAAAGGCGTCGTCCTGGCTCCTATGGCTCCCACGTTCATCTTTTTCATCCCGTTTACCACCCTGCAAATCCGGTCAAATCGGTCAATATTGCCTGCAAATACCTGGGATTTTGGATGAACCGTGTGAGGTTTTAACGCAGTGAAAGGAAGTCCGTACTGGCAGAAGACATCCATGATTGAAAACTTGCCGCAGAAAGAATCTCTTCGCAGTTTCGGACTCATCTTATCCAGTTCGTCGGGATAAGCCTGAATCAATATGGGAACGCCTGCTTCCTTAAGCGCCTCAACCGCACCGTTCTCATCCCCGAAGTTAGGAAGGGACAGGATGACGCCTCCGAATTTTCCGCGGTTCTTTCTTAGAAATTCAGCATATATCCTGCCTTCCTGAACCGTCTCAACGGCTCCAAAGCGCGTCGCTTTTTCATCAAGCATAAGAATTTTATGCCCCATATTTTTTAACGTTTCGGATAATTCTTTGCGTGCCGACGCCATAAGTGAAGAGGGGAAAAATCCCCTGTTTCCGAAAAACAGCGCAAACGTAGTTTTTTCAATCCTCATATTATCCCTCCTGTAACTGTTTTTCACCTGTCCTCCGATATCCCGGAAGGCGTAATCATGCAGTTTATATTTACTATGATTTTATGAATTTACAGCGTTACTGTCAATTAGTTCAGTTGATAAACTCTAAATTAGACCTATAATAATTATGCTTGGAATATAGCGGATTCAGTTCGCCGAAGAGCGAGACGGCAAGGAGCAAGGCAAGGAGGCGTATGTAAAGAATACGCCGAGGAAGCCGGTGACGATGCCAACGAAGCTCTTCGGATGAAATCAATACGCTAAATGGGGGATTAGCTCAGCTGGGAGAGCACCAGGCTGGCAGTCTGGGTGTCAAGGGTTCGAATCCCTTATCCTCCACTTTCTCTCCCTTGAAAAGGGATTCGAAGAGAGCGAAGTCAGAAATTGCGAGCGGGCGCAGCAATTTCAGCGAATGGCCGACCCGAGCAGTTTTGGGATGCGAGCGGCGCCGAATCCCTTATCCTCCACTTTTCTTCCTTTTTAAAAAGCTGTTGCCCCCATTCCGTTCCGGGTTCGGAACGAGGGAATTAGCATTCAGGGGTTTATACCTTCTTCAATTAACGCTTCTTCCGTTGTTTCCACGATCAACCTTATCTCTTCGGTAATCCTCCTCTTTTTCCACGTTCCCCTTGAAAACCATGCCGCGGTTATAAGCGCCGTGAGAACGTTGGTGGCGGGAAAGGCTATCCATATGCCTACCTCTTTGAGTCCGGTATGGCGCGAAAGGAAATACGAGAGAGGAAACCTTAACAACCAGAGCGAAATAATGGAGAGAGCCATTGAGGTGAAGGTGTTTCCTGAACCGATAAAGGCGCCGTTGAGTACGTGGTGAATCCCTATGAATCCGAAGGTTAAAGCCATTATCTTCAAAAACTGTGCGCTCATCCTTATAGTTTCAAGTTCTCCGGGTATGAAAACCGCGGAAAGCTGCTCGGCAAACAGAAACATTAATATCCCAATCAGAGTAAGGGTGACAAAACCCATGGAAACCGCCATCCGCACTATCTTTTCCGCTCTTTCTATTTTTCCCGCTCCCATGTTCTGTCCCACCAGCGCCGAAGTAGCCATTGAGAGTCCGAGCGTGGGAATAATGACAAAACCGAATATCCTGTGACCTAATCCGTATGCCGCCAGAGCTACAGTTCCAAATCCCGTAACCAAAAATATTATGAAGTTCATCCCCAGCGAAACAGTTGAATGTTCCACTGAAGAAGGCAAGCCGATAGCAACCATTTTTTTTATTAACGGGAAATCAGCTTTCAGGTCGCTAAGGTGAAGATGTATCTGATTTTTTCTTTTTAGCATAATGTGCATGCCGATAATCGCGGATATCCCCTGTGCAACAATGGTAGCAAGGGCCGCTCCGGAAACTCCCATGGCCGGGACAAAACCGTATCCTATTATGAATAGAGGATCAACAATAAGGTTCAGGAGCACTGTCCCTAGTATTATATACATCGGAGTCTTAACATCTCCGACTCCTCTCATAAGCGATTGAAAAACCATGAATGTAAACATGAAGATTATTCCCGCAAATGAAATTTTCATATAGGATACCGCATCTGCGAATACCGCCTCTTCAGCACCTAGCAGCCTGATAACGTGCGGGGAGAGGGAAAAACCAACGCAGGCAAGGACTGCGGAAATGACAAAGACAGTCAGGA
>CAYOWY010000057.1:0-5972 GCA_964407805.1 uncultured bacterium
CTTTTGCAGAGATTGCCGTTGAGCCGCGGACTTCGTATGTCAAGGTACCTGTATTTCAGCTTAACTATTTCGTCGGTTTTGTCGGCTTCCGAGAGCTCAAACGGAAGAGGCAGGGAAGGGTTCAGAATTTTCAGGTTCTGCACCCGCACCTCTATTTCCCCCGTAGGTATTTTGGGGTTTACAGTTTCCGCAGGCCTTTCGGAGACAATGCCTTCCGCCATGACTACCCATTCGCTGCGGAGTTGTTTTATCTCCTCAAAAATGCCTGCGGAATCTTCCGGAGAACAGACAGCCTGGGTTATGCCGTATCTGTCGCGGATGTCAAAGAAGGTAACTCCTCCGTGGTCTCTCATGGAGTTTACCCATCCGCACAGCGTAACTTTACCGCCAAGGTGTGTTTTGTTAAGTTCTCCGCAGGTGTGGCTTCTCAGCATTGTATTAACTCCTTTATCCCGCTTTCACTTCACGCATATAGGTTCATTATCTGCGTCGTCAGCTTCCTCGGCGTATTCCTACATACGCCTCGTCGCTTCCTCCTTGCTGCTTCCCTCTATGCATAAATTGAAAGCGGGCACTCCGTTTGCCCCGTGTCTTCAGGGGATTTATTGTATTGCTTTTTTTATTCTGTTCAGATAACCGTCTTCAGGGAGATTTTCCTGTTCTCCCGTAACCATATTCTTAAGGATGAATTCGTTTTTTTCCAGCTCTCTTTCCCCTATTATCAGGCACCATTGCGCTCCGGAACGGTCGGCGTTTTTCAGGTGCGCTTTCAGCCCTTTGTCTTCATAATCCGTTTCTGCGGCGATGCCTTCGTTTCTTAACGCGTTGACTATGGAAATGCCTTTAAGCGCCGCCGGTTTTCCCATTGCCGCGAGGTATACGGAAGGGATTTTTTTAAGGTTGAAATTCACGATTGAGATAAGCCTCTCCATGCCTAAGGCGAATCCCACCGCAGGGGTGTCCGGCCCGCCGAGTTCCCTGACGAGTGAATCATACCTTCCGCCCGCGGCTACGGCATTGTCATCACCGGCTACATACAGTTCAAAAACAGTTCTCGTGTAGTAATCAAGGCCGCGCACCAATCCCGTCTGTTTTTTATAGGGAATACCGGCTTTTTTAATGTACTCTTCAAATTCCGCGAAGTGGTCCATGCATTCCCCGCATAGCGTTTCCGTAACGGCCGGAGCGCTTGCCGCGGACTCCCTGCATTCCATGTTCTTGCAGTCAAATATCCGGAGAGGAGAAGTATGCAGTCTTGTTCTGCAGTCTTCGCAAAGCGTGCCTTCTTTCGCGGACAGCGCATTGCGTACTATATCCGTGTAAGCGGATTTACACTCTTGACATCCGAGCGTGTTTATGGCGAAATGATAACCTGTAATATTCAGTTTTCTGACCATGAAGTCAAGCAGTGCGACCGCCTCGCCGTCAAAAAAAGGGTGTTTTCCGCCCAGCAATTCAACCCCGAACTGGTAAAACTGCCTGTACCTGCCTTTCTGCGGCCTGTCGTATCTGAACATGGGGCCGCAGTAATAAAGGCGGGTGATTTTTCCTGGGACGGAGGTCTCCGACTCAATAAACGCCCTTACGACCGAAGCGGTGCCCTCCGGCCGCAATGCAAGATTCCTTCCCTTCCTGTCCTGGAATGCATAAATTTCTTTTGAGACGATATCCGAAGAAGCGCCTATGCTTCTTTCAAAAAGCATGCGCTCCTCTATCACGGGCGGGCGTATCTCGCTGTACCCGTGAAGTTTTGCGGAGTCCGACAGGGACGCTTCAGTAAATTGCCATTTCCCTGTTTCACCGGGCAGTATGTCGTGCATGCCCCTGACTTTTTTATATCTGTCCATAAGTCCATATAATTTACCATAAAACGCCCTGTTGACAAAAATATTCGCAAAGTATATAATCTCTTAAAGTCAATCGGTGAAATTCATTCCGCGGTTTAAAAAAAATCAGCGTAAAGGAGATTAAAAATGTTAGTAACGGAGAAGAAACAGGAAGTTGTTAAGGATTTCGGAAGACATGAAAAGGACACAGGTTCGCCCGAGGTGCAGATTGTTCTGATAACCAAAAGGATAGAAGCCCTCAACGAACACTTCGGCAAATTCAAAAAGGACACAAATTCAAGGCGCGGGTTCTTGAAACTCATAGGACAGCGGCGCAGACTTCTTAAATATCTGCAGACGACCGACCCGGTTAAATATCAGGAAGTCATTAAGAAACTCAACCTAAGAAAGTAAATAAAATGATGAAAAAAATTGAAGTTCCATTCGGCAGTGCAGACTTATCTCTTGAAACAGGCCTTGTTGCCAAACAAAGCCACGGCGCGATATGGGCAAGGATGGGCGACGTTGTCGTTCTTGCCACAGTGGTATGTTCAAAGGAATCGCGGGAGGACCTGGGATATTTTCCCTTGAGCTGTGATTACAGAGAGCATATTTCCGCCGCCGGAAAGATACCCGGAGGCTTCTTCAAGAGAGAGGGCAGGCCAAGTGAAAGGGAGATACTGGTAAGCCGCCTCATTGACCGGTCTATCAGGCCGCTTTTCCCTGAAAACTATTTTAAAGAGGTTCAGGTCATAGTCAATGTTTTTTCCGCAGACATGGAAAACAACCCCGATATACTTTCAATCGTTGCAGTCTCCGCGGCGCTTACCTCTTCCAAAATTCCTTTCAAGGGACCGATTGCCGCCGTGAGGGTGGGGTATATAGCTGGCAAGTATGTTGTTAACCCGACCTTTAAGGAGATGGAAAACAGCTCAATGAACCTGATTGTCTCCGGTACGGATGACTCCATAGTGATGGTTGAAGGCGCAGGAATGGAGTTTCCGGAAGAGCAGTTCATGGAAGGGCTTGAAATCGGGCATAAAGAGATAAAGAAAGTTATAGACAGACAGAAGGAGTTCGCCGCAGAGAAAGAGGAAGTGGCTGTACCGGAGGAAGATTCCGAACTGAAAAAGAACGTTGCCGGATTTATCTCTTCAAGGATAATGAAAGCCTACGGATTCCCTGAAAAAAAGGCGAGAGAGGAATTCTACAAGCTGATGGAGGAAGAGTTTCTTTCTGCTTTTGAAGAGGAAAAAAAACCCGGAGTGAAGAAGGTTTTTGAAAAGGTTCTGGCGGACGAAATCAGGAGAATAATACTTGAAACGGGAAAACGGCTTGACGGAAGGGCTCCAAAAGAGGTGCGGCCCATAGAATGTTCCGTCGGACTTCTTCCCAGGACGCACGGTTCCGCCCTTTTCACCAGGGGGCAGACGCAGTGCCTTTCTTCCCTTACGCTGGGTACGAGCAGAGACGAACAGAGGATAGAGGGCCTTCACGAAGACATAACCAAAAGGTTTATGCTCCATTACAATTTTCCGCCTTTCTCCGTGGGCGAGGTTGCTTTCCTTCGAGGGACTTCGCGCAGGGAGATAGGGCACGGTGCGCTTGCGGAACGCTCGCTTGCACTCCTCATACCTCCGGAAGAGGAGTTTTCCTACACTGTCAGGATAGTTGCCAACATACTTGAATCAAACGGCTCATCTTCAATGGCTACGGTATGCGCAGGAAGCCTTTCCCTTATGGATGCGGGAGTTCCTGTTAAAAAGCACGTGGCGGGCGTTTCTCTCGGAATAATAAAAGAAGGGGAAAAGTACATACTTCTTACGGATATTGCGGGTGAAGAAGACCATTACGGCAACCTGGACCTTAAAATTGCCGGTACGGAGGACGGAATTACCGGCTTCCAGATGGATGTGAAGGAATCCGGAATGAGCATGGATATATTCAGAAAGGCGCTCCAGCAGGCAAAGGAAGCAAGAAAAGAAATTCTGAAAAAAATGTATGACGTAATTGCCGCACCGCGCCAGTCAATATCCAGCTATGCGCCCAGGATAATTTCCCTTAAGATAAAGACTGACAAAATAGGGCTGATTATCGGTCCCGGAGGCAAGACGATAAAGAAGATTATAGAGGATACGGGCGCCGAAATAGACATATCCGACGACGGCACCGTCAGGATATACTCGCCGGACTGTGCGGCATGCGAAGCCGCCGCAGGGGTGATAAGAAGCATGACCGAGGAGCCGGAAGCGGGAAAGATTTATGAAGGAACGGTAGTGAAAATAATGGCTTTCGGCGCATTTGTCGAGTTCATGCCGGGACGGGACGGCCTTGTCCATATATCCGAGCTTGCCCCCCAGCGCGTAAATAAGGTTGAAGACGTTGTGAAAGAAGGGGATAAGATAACGGTGAAGTTTTTGGGAGTTGACGACCAGGGAAGGGTGAAGTTGAGCCGCAAGCAGGCGCTTCCAAAGAAAACAAGGAAAGATGAAGGCGATAAAGCTTAATACGGAGACGGCAGGCGCAGGAGAATCCGTCATAGGAGTTTTTGCTCCGTGCGATCCGAGGATAGACAGGGATTCAAGGGCAAGAGCGGCAAATATTATCAGGATGGCGGCGGATATAATTGCCGGAAGAATTAAAAATATTGACGGGACGCCGGTAAAAGTTGTTTACAGCGATGTCCTGATAGACGGTGAAAAACAGGCCGATATAGTTGCGGCACAGTTCAGGGATGCAAAGGTAAACATACTTGTCGGGGTTCCGGATACATGGTCGTTCCCACAGTTGACGCTTATATCTCTTCTTCAGCATTTTCCGAAAGACACACCTTTAAATTTAACCTGCGGCAACAGCGGTCCCAAGCCCGGCGTTGTCTATACGCATGCCTGCAGCGGAGCCGTTGCACAGTACGGCAGGTTAATGCATATCAATATAGGCACATGGGCTGATACCGGACAGAATCCCGTTATGACACAAGGCACGGCGGATGCGCTGTCTGATTGGTGCCATGCCGCCCTGACTTTCAAATCTCTGAAGGGAAGAAGAGTGGTTGTTTTCGGCCATGACTCAATGGGGATGGAGACAGCCCTTGCCCATATTATTCCCACGAGAAATATTTTCGGAATTGAAATAACCCGCCTTGATATGAAACTTCTTGCCGACATGCTGAAGAAGAAGGCTTATGACGGCAGAGAACTCAAAGATTTGAGGAACTGGCTTGACACTTTATGCAAACGCAGGATTGAACTGCGGAACGCGGATGATAGCGAAAGGTTCAACAGCTCCCTTGCGATGTATCTTATAGTAAGAGACCTGATGAAAGATATAAATGCGGTGGGCGGCGGATTCATGAGCCAGCTGGAGTGGGGCTCCGATTTGCGCGGAATTCCCTTGCCCGTTGCCGATGTTATGGAGTCGCTCTTTAATTCCACGTTTGACCACAGGGGGAGGAAGGCGCCGCTTCCCTATGCCACGGAAGCGGATGTTCAGGGGCTTCTCACGATGCTGTTTTTCTCCCATTTAACCGCGGGCAATCCGCCTCTGTTCATGGATTTCAGAAAGGTTTGGGAGCCGTGGGAGATAAAGAAGCTTGCCGGTAAAAAAGGCGTCAGGCTCACCGGAAAAACGTTATGGGAGAAAAAAGGATTTGTTGACGGAGATAATTCCGGGAGCGCTTCGTTTGACTGGGCGGCCGGACCCGGCGCATCCGTTAAGGATATTATGTCGGGAGTGTCGTTTCCTCTTGCCGACGAAGGATATTTCCCGGGTATGGGCAATTCCGTGACATTTGTGTCTCCTCCGGGGATTAAGGGTATAGCCGGAAGGATGGCTTACAGCAGTATGACGGGGATGTTTTCCATGGTGTGGGATGAAGCGCGGACCGTTGAACTGCCGGCTAAACTTTCCGATGCGGTATGCAGGACGTCAAGCTTTACCTGGCCGCATACCTTTGTCGTGCCGGAATATGCCACTATGCTTGAATACAAGCAATTCGCTCCGGCAAATCACTTCCATATGGTCTGGGGGCTTAAGCCTGCGCGGCTTGAATACTGGATGGATTTAGCAAACGTGCTTTCGGTTGCGCCGTGGCAGGAGCGCCCTGCTTTCATGGAGGGCGTTGACAGGCCGGCTCCTCTTCTCTAC
>CAYOWY010000058.1:0-5936 GCA_964407805.1 uncultured bacterium
TGACAACGGAAGCGGCGGAATCAAAATTGAAATTCTTGCACCCGTCAATGGATGCCGATATGGAAGGGATGCCGAGAATCGCGCCTTCCGCGGCGGCCGAAACCGTTCCGGAATAAAGGACATCCATCCCGAGGTTGGAGCAGGGATTTATGCCGGAAACGAGGATATCGGGTTTTCTTTTGAGTACTGAATTCACCGCTATCTTGACGCAGTCCACGGGTGTTCCGTTGACCACATGCGCATCAAAACCCTTCTCAACAGTTATATGCCGGATTTTGAGAGGTGAGAAAAGATTTATTGCGTGGGCAACGGCGCTCTTTTCCGTTTCGGGCACAACCACGGAGACATCCCCGAGCTTGCGGAGGTGTTTCCACATTGACTTCAGCCCGTCCGAGTAGACGCCGTCGTCGTTGGTCAGCAGAATCCTCTTCTTCATAGTGCACAATAACCTTGTTGGCTAAAGTGGATTTATCCACCGTAGCTGTTTTTCAAGCGCAGGTGGAGCAGAGCGGAGTTGAACCGCCAACCCTCGCTATCGCTCTTTAAGGGGAGGGCTTCTCCCCTTAATCTTCCCCTCCGAACCGAGAATCGCAGGGGACAATACTTTCCCCTGCACCCCTTTAAGGTTGGCTTGTAGTGGAGCAGAGCGGAGTTGAACCGCCAACCTTCCGCATGCGAAGCGGACGCTCTCCCATTGAGCCACTGCCCCGTTAAAACTCTCTTATTATACTACGGTTGAGGGTAGATGTTCAACACCAACTTATTCAATGTAAGTATCTTCAGTAATTTTCCTGTCTTTTATTTTTTGAAGGAGGCAAGACGCATCCTGCGCGGCGAGAGGGCTTATTTCAACTTTTACTCCCGTCGGGACTTCAATCCCCGCTGCGGCAAGCTGTTTCCTGCAGAGCGCTACCATGAATTTTCTGACTTCTACGGGAGAATCTTCGCCTTCACTGTTTTTCAGGGGAGCAAATTCCTCGTCTCTCGGGGTTTCCACACAGCATACTTTCCCTGCCAGGGGGAGAGCGTCAAAGACGAAGGTTTCAAACTTCCAGATTTCTTTCTCCGTCCCTTCCGCCTGCTTAATCTTTTTTACCTGCCTGTGGTATGGCAGGGCGAATCCGTTTTTGTTCAGGTCTTTTATAAACGAGATGTTTATGAAATGTATCCCTATGCTTCCCGCTTTGAAAACAGGATTTCCTGAACTGTCCTTCATATCCCTTATCGTATCCGGCAGTTCTATATATTCTATTATGCGCGGCTTTCCGTTTGCGATGACGAAATTGCCGACTTTTTCGTCCGGCGTCCGCTTTCTTACCACCTTGAGTGAGAAATCCGCTTCTTCCTTTATGTGCCAGCCGAGAAAGAGCGGGTCGTCCACCTTCACAAGCGGATTGTCTATGTGGCAGTAGAAAATCCTTGTGACACCGATATCTTCCATTTTGTTCAGCAGTCCGGACTGCCAGAATGACTTCAGCGAGCCGCCGTGTCCGTCGGGGTTTGCAATGATGGAAGTCCGGTCTTTCAGTATAAGTTTCTTATCCGGAGTCAACGACGGGAGCATCTCCTGGCTGAAGAAAAAAACGTCTTTTTTCTCAAGCCCGAAAAAGTTATTCCCGCTGAAAAATCTCTCTATCTCGTCATTGGTTTCCGGGTTTGTCATTACGAGCAAGGGTATCGCCGCTTTATATTTTAGGAATAAAGCGCGGATTTTTTCGCTGAAAATTTGAAACAAAGATTTGCCCTTCACCGGAGATATGGGGTACATGCCCTTGGGATGGAGATACCTCAGCCTTGTCCCCTGTCCTCCCGCTACGACCATGACTGCGGTCTGCCTGCATGCAATGCTTTCTTCTCCGGCAGACAGGATATTTTCTCTGCCGGATATACCTGCGTCAATAACCCGGGGCGGTTGTATATCTTTCCATTTTGATGATGCCTCGGGAGGTTTTCCCGAAAAGGTTTCATACAGCTTGAAGACAAGTTCAAAGTTCATGCCGGAGACGTTTTTCAGGAAAATCTTTTGCTCACCGGCAGAAAGCGTGAGAAGATGTTTTTTTATATGCTCCTGCCCATATTTTTCCAGCAGTGAAATCAATTCTTCTTTTTCCATTATTGCGTTCTCCCGAAAATGTTTTAATCTTGCATCCGATATGGTATTTTATTACATTATGCGGGGAAAAGAAACAGCAAAAAGAAAAGCGGTGATTATCGGCGGGCCCACCGGAGTGGGGAAATCCTCGGTCGCTTTCAGCGTTGCGGAAAAAACCGGCGGTGAAATCATATCAGCCGACAGCATGCAGTTTTACAGGGAAACCGGAATTGGTACTGACAAGCCGCCCGCGTGGATGAGAGAGAAGATCCCCCACCACCTGATGGATTTTCTTTCGCTGAAGGACGATTTTGACGTTTATGGGTTTGCGGAAGCGGCGGCTGAAAAAGCCGAAGATATACTCGGCAGAAATAAGCTTCCGGTGATAGCCGGCGGCAGCGGGCTGTACATCAGGATTCTGACAAAGGGCATTTTCACCATACCCGGCGCGGACAGGGAAAAGCAGAAAAACATCAGGGAAAACCTTGAGAGTAAAAAGACGGAGGAGCTGTACGGAGAGCTTGAAAAAGCCGACCCAGCAATCCTTGGCGCTCTGCATAAAAACGACAGGAAAAGAATCCGCAGGGCGCTTGAGGTTTTCCTTCTCACCGGAAAGACAATGAGCTTCTGGCAGAAACAGAAAACGGAGAGCGCCTTCGCCGGCGGAAAGGACGTGAAATATTTCATACTGACAAGAGACAGGGAAGAGATGTATAATAGAATAGAATGCAGAGTGGACAGGATGTTTGAAGCCGGCTGGATAGAGGAAGTGGAACGGCTGAAGGAAGAAGGCCTGGCGGGCTATCTCAAAAGTAAAGCGCCGATAGGGTACGTTGAGATTCTGGAATACCTTGAAGGACGGCTTACGCTTGAGGAACTGAAGTCCTGCATCAAGCAGAAGACGAGAAATTTTGCAAAGAAGCAGTTGACGTGGTTCAGAAGGGAAGACGGCATCTGGATTGAGATGGATGACGACGGCGAAAAAGCCGTAAAGGAAATTTTAAGCAGATTATAAAAGCGGGGAGGGGAAATGATACCGAGATACACAAGGCCGGAGATGGCTGAAATATGGAGCGAAGAGAACAAGTTCCGCAAGTGGCTGGACATAGAAATAGCGGCTCTTGAAGGCTGGAGCAAAATCGGCGTTGTCCCCGCGAGCGCCGTGGAGAATGTAAAGAAAAAGGCAAAGATTGACGTTGCGAAAATTCAGGAAATAGAGAAGGTTACCAACCATGACGTCATCGCTTTTGTGGAACAGGTGAGCGGGACCGTTGGCGAAGACGGAAGGTATATCCACTACGGCCTTACGTCTTCCGACATACTTGATACGTCCCTTGCCCTGCTGCTTCGGGAATCAGGGGATATACTGCTTGAAGACGTGAAAGTTCTTCTGGCGACGATGAAGGAGAGCGCCATTAAATTCAGGGACACCGTCATGATGGGACGCACCCATGGAATACACGCGGAGCCCGTGACTCTCGGGTTCAGGTTTGCCGGATGGTGCTACGAATTCTTGAGGGATTGCGGAAGGCTGGAGTCGGCGGTTAAAGAGATAAGCGTCGGAAAGCTCTCCGGCGCGGTCGGAACCTTCTCTAACATTGACCCGCGGGTTGAAGAATACGTTTGTAAAAAATTCTCCCTGGAAAGAGAAAAATTTTCAACGCAGGTTATCTCAAGGGACAGGCACTCGTATTTCCTCGGCGTGCTCGGCGTCATAGCGGCTTCCTGCGAAAAGGTTGCCCTGCAGGTACGCCTTTTACAGCAGACCGAGGTGGGCGAGGCGGCAGAACCGTTCGGCAAGGGGCAGAAGGGTTCCTCGGCGATGCCCCACAAGCGCAACCCGATACTTAGCGAGAGGATATGCGGGCTTGCGAGGGTGATAAAAAAGAATGCGTCAGCCGCTCTTGACAACGTCGGGCTGTGGTACGAGAGAGACATCAGCCATTCTTCGGCGGAGCGCGTAATATTCCCGGAATCAATCATGCTTCTTGACTACATACTGACTCTCCTGAACCGGGTTCTCAAAGGCATGGAGGTTTTTGACGCAAACATTCAGAGGAACGTCGCCCTGACAGGCAGAGTCTTCTTTTCCCAGAAACTTCTGAACGCCCTTGCCGTCAAAGGACTGCCGCGAGAAAAGGCGTACGAAATAGTGCAGAAGACGGCGTTTGAAGCGATTAAGACGGGAAAGGATTTTGCGGCGCTTGCAAAGGCAAACCATGAAGTAAACAAGCATTTCACTCCTGAAGAGTTTGAAAAGATTTTTGACACGGGGCTTTTGTTGAAGAACCTTGATAAACTTTTTGATGAACTTACATGAAATATTACCTGATTTCACTCAACGGCTACGGAGAACTTCTGAAGAAAAACTTCAGGGGCAAATCTCTCTTTGACTATGCGAAAAAAGATAATTTTACCGCCCTGTCAGCAGGGGGTAAATGGGGTTATGTCCACCTGGGCAATTCCCTTGAAAAAGCATACTGCTGTCTTCTGACCGGAGGAAAGGATTTTCCGGGTGAAGCTTTCATAAGGTTTTCCGCTCTCAATATAAAGTCAGATTGCCGAACGTTTTTTCTCGCGAGGTTTCTTACGCAGGCTGACGGCAGGGTGATAGAAACGGACGCAAAACTATCGGAGAAAGAAACGAGGGGTTTGCTTGATGTTCTTTCCGCCCAGAACGGACAGGTTAAATTTTTTGTATCAGGCAATGAGATTGTGGCGGGCTTCAAGAATGAAATGCCCGCGGAGCCGTCCGTATTCCCTGGGAACATGAAATATAAGAGGTTTGAGGAAAATCTGTATAGAAACAAAGGCTTGGAGGATGTCAACGCGCTGATAAATTTGTCGGCTAAGGTTCTTCTGGAACATCCCATAAACAGGGTGCGGGATGACCTTGGGGAAATGCCGGCAAATCTTTTGTGGCTGTGGGGGCCGGGCAGGTCTGCGGGTATACCTTCCGTTTCTGCGGAAATCAATAAAGAAACGTTTTATCTTCCCGGCGAAAGCAACCTGATGCCGCTTGTAGAAATGCTCGGTTTTAGAAAAATCGGCGATATAAGCGAAGGAAACGACAATTCTCTGATATGGCTCAACAGTTCCCTTGATGCGAAAGAAGGAGCATCAGCATGGCTGAAGAAATTTGAGGGTTTTGACAGGGACGTCCTTGGCAGGATATCCGGGGAATTCCTTGACGGAAAATGCAGGGCATTGTTTATCTTTGACGGCTTCATGTCCCCGGACGTTGAGATTAAGAACGGATGGGGCGTATTCATGGCTTCGGCAGAAAAAACATTGTTCGGCATCCGCTTCAAAAAATATTTCAGGAACGGAAGAGTTGTTATGAATAAGCTGCTCGGTTGAAATGGAGAACGTTTATATCGCAGTCGGAAGCAACAAAGGTGACAGGGTTGGCAATATCATGAGTGCTCTGAAGCGTATAGAAAAACATGTTGCGATAACAAAGATATCGCCGTTTCTTCATAATCCTCCCCGGGAAGGGGCGGACGGCGGCTTTTTTATGAACGGTATTATTGAAGGGAAAACCGGCCTTTCTCCTCAAAGACTTTTCCGTGCGCTCCAGGATATTGAGAAAAAATCAGGCAGGTCTTTTCCCCACGGCAAAGGTGATGAAAGAGAGATAGACCTTGACATTATTTTTTACGGCGGCAGGGTAATAAAGACAGGAGAGATACGGGTTCCTCATCCCAGATACAGAGGGCGGTATTTTGTGGTGTGTCCGCTCAATGACATAGCGCCGGGCCTCATTGACCCTGAAACCGGACAGACCGTCTCAAGTATATACGAAGGATTAACAAAATGAAGGTAATATCAACAATATTTGAAG
>CAYOWY010000059.1:0-5934 GCA_964407805.1 uncultured bacterium
AATATACCGAGAATAATATACATAAACAAGATGGACAGGACTGGGGCTGATTTTTTCAGGGTAATCGGTGAGATTGAGGGTAAACTTCACTCCGAGGTTTTGATTGTTGAACTGCCGATTTTTGCAGGAGATGAATTCAAGGGCATCATTGACATTATTGAGGAAAAGGCCTTTTTCTATCCTTCGGAAAATGAAACTGACGCCGAAGAAAAGGAAATTCCCGTTCACATGAAGGAACCGGTTGAAAAATACCGCAATGTTTTGATTGAAAAGGCCGCCGATGCCGACGAAACTGTTATGAGGAAATATCTGGAAGGCGAAAATATAACGGCGGACGAATTGAAGAGGGCGGTCAGGAAGGGAACTGTCGCCTGCAAATTCTTCCCTGTTTTTTGCGGAGCTTCTCTGAAAAACAAAGGAACCTTACTGTTGTTAAACGCCATTGTGGATTATCTGCCTTCTCCGGTAGATACGGGTGAGGTTAAGGGAATAAATCCCGTGAGTGAAAAGGAGGAAATTCTTCGGAGGAGCGAAAAAGAAAAACTGTCGGCGTACATTTTTAAGGTGTTTAACGACGAAAAATTCGGAAAGATGTTTTACACAAGGATATATTCGGGCAAAATAAAAAGAGGCCAGACTGTTTACAACTGGACTACGAATACAAGCGAAAGAATTATGAGAATTTTGGAAGTGCACGCAAACAAATATCAGGAAAAAGAAGAAGCTTTTGCCGGAGATATCGTGGCGATTTCAGGATTTAAAAAAAGTTATACCGGCAACACTCTTGCGGAAAAAAAACACCCTGTTTTGTTTGAACAGATTAAGTTCCCGGAGCCGGTAATCTCCGTTTCCGTTGAACCGAAAGTGAAATCGGATATGGAAAAGGTTTACAGGGCGCTTCTGAAAGTCTCCGAGGAAGACCCTACGATAAAAACAAAAGTTGACGGGGAGACAGGACAGACGATAATTATGGGGATGGGAGAGCTTCACATAGAAGTTGTCGCGGAAAGAATAAAAAGGGAAAACAGATTGAATATCCGGTTGGGAGAGCCGGAGGTTGCGTACAGGGAAACAATAACCGTTCCCGCAGAAGGGGAAGGCAAATTTATAAAGCAGTCCGGAGGGCGGGGTCATTACGGGCATGTCATTCTGAACATAGAGCCCTTGCCGAGGGGTGAAAAATTCATTTTTGAAAATCTGGTTAACAATAACGATATCCCCAGAGAATTTATACCTTCCATAGAAGAAGGAGTAAAAGAAGCCATGGAGTCGGGTGGTTTGGCGGGAGTTCCCGTTGTAGACGTTAAAGTTACGGCAACGGGCGGATCGTCGCATAACGTTGATTCAAATGAAATCGCCTATAAAATCGCCGCATCTATAGCTTTTAAGGATGCGGCCAAAAAAGCTTCGCCGGTTTTGCTTGAACCTATTATGGCGATAGAAGTTTCGGTTCCGGAAGAATTTATGGGAGAAGTTCTTTCTGACCTTGTTCGCAGAAACGGGAAGGTGGACAATGTAAAGACGCAGGGTTTAATTAAGGTTGTAGACGGCAGGATTCCCTTGAAATCGGTTTTTGGATATTCAACCACATTGAGGTCATTGACACAGGGACGTGGAAATTATATAATGGAAAGTTCCTATTATGAGATTGTCCCTGAAGAGGAAGTAAAGAGAATCAGAAGCATCTGACAATAAAAACCGGGGTTCGTGATAAAGGAGAGGAGAAAATGGCAAAGGAAAAGTTTGTTAGGACGAAACCGCACGTAAACATAGGTACGATAGGGCACGTAGACCACGGAAAGACGACGTTGACCAGTGCGATAACGATGGTACTGGGAAAGTCCGGGGGAGCGAAATTCACCAAATACGAAGAGATAGACAAAGCGCCCGAGGAGAAGGAGAGGGGGCTGACGATAAACATATCACACATAGAGTACGAGACGGCCAAGCGCCATTACGCTCACATAGACTGTCCGGGGCACGCCGACTACACAAAGAACATGATAACGGGAGCGGCGCAGATGGACGGAGCGATACTTGTGGTAAGCGCTCCTGACGGACCGATGCCGCAGACGCGGGAGCACATACTGCTTGCCAAGCAGGTGGAAGTACCTTCCATGGTGGTATTCATGAACAAGATGGACCAGCTGGAGGACAAGGAGCTTGTGGAGCTGGTTGAGCTGGAGATGAGGGAACTGTTGACCAAGAACGGATTTCCCGGGGACGAGATACCTATAGTGAAGGGGAGTGCATTGCAGTGCCTGGAGTGCGGCTGCGGCAAGAAAGAATGTGCCAAGTGCGGCGGTATCCACGAATTGATGGATGCGGTAGACAATTATATACCCGAGCCGGTCAGGCCTCTGGACCAGCCGTTTTTGATGGCGATAGAGGACGTATTCTCCATCACCGGGCGTGGCACGGTATCCACCGGCAGGGTTGAGCGGGGCAAGGTGAAGGTGGGAGATGCGGTTGAGATGATAGGGCTGTCTCACGATGTCAAAAAGACAGTAGTCACGGGCATAGAGATGTTCAGGAAGGAACTTGATGAAGGAGTTGCCGGTGACAACGTAGGAATACTTTTGAGGGGCGTGGAGAAGGACGAGGCCGAGCGCGGGATGATAGTTGCGGCGCCTGGCAGCATAACTCCGCACACCAAATTCAAGGCGCAGGTATACGTTCTGAAGAAAGAGGAAGGCGGCAGGCACAAATCGTTTTTCAGCGGATACCGTCCGCAGTTTTACATGAGGACGACCGATGTGACCGGGCAGATAAAGCTTCCCGAGGGAGTGGAAATGGTCATGCCCGGGGACAACATAGAGATGGAAGTTGAACTGATATATCCGATTGCTCTTGAGAAGGGACAGCGCTTTGCGGTAAGGGAAGGCGGTAAGACCGTCGGCGCCGGCGCGGTAACGGATATCAGTAAGTAATAATTGCTGTTGCAAATTATTTTTTTGTGTTATAATATTTATTTTGCCCGTACAGAAACGCCAAAATCCAGGACGAACAGGATGGATGTTAACAAAGAAGGAGCCATGGAAAGAAAAAGAATGAGGATTAAACTTAAGGCTTTTGACAACAGACTTCTGGACCAGTCTGCAAAAGAGATAATAGAGATGCTGAAAAAAACAGGGGTGAAGATTTCAGGGCCTGTTCCCCTTCCCACAAAGAGAGAAGTTTACACGGTATTGCGTTCACCCCATGTAAACAAGAAAAGCAGGGAGCAGTTCCAGATAAAGATTCACAAGAGAGTCATAGACGTTATAGAGCCGACTGCAAGAACAGTAGATTCCCTTAGCAAGTTAAGTTTACCTGCCGGTGTGGAAGTTGAGATGAAACTCAGTTGATAATCACAGGCAAGCGAATCAGACAGAGTGTTTGTTGTGTATGAGGAGAACAGGCATGAAGATAGGTTTAATAGGCAGAAAAATAGGTATGAGCCAGATGTTTACCGGTCAGGACGGCAGACTTCTGCCCGTTTTGATAATAAAAACGGGGCCATGCTACATAACCGATATAAAGAAAGAAAAGGAAAACGGATATACCGCGGTTCAGCTCGGATTTGACGAAGTACCCGAGAAGAAGCTGAATAAGCCGGCGGCGGGATATTTCAAAAAGAAAGAGCTTCCCGCCATGAGAATGCTGAAGGAAATGCGCCTTAAAAGCGATAAGGATGCCGAGGGGTTTTCCATTGGGCAGAAACTCACCGTAGAGATATTTAAAGAGGGAGAGTATGTTGATGTTACCGGCAGGTCTATCGGAAAGGGTTTCCAGGGTGTTGTGAAGAGGCATCATTTCAAGGGCGGCAGCGCAACTCACGGCTCAATGTCTCACAGGGCGCCGGGTTCAATAGGCGGAACCACTCCGTCCAGGGTTTTTAAAGGCAAGCGCATGGCGGGGCACATGGGAAACAGAAGGGTGACCGTGCAGAATCTTCTTGTCGTTAAAGTCATTCCCGAAGAAAACCTTCTTTTGCTTAAGGGGGCGGTGCCGGGACCTTCAAACGGATACATAGTCGTAAGAAAGGCGTTGAAAAAATGAAAAAGATAAATGTCTATAACATGCAGGGAAAAGTTGTCGCAGAAGAATCTCTGCCGGAAGAACTTATCGGCAAGCCTCTGAACAAAGACATAATCTATTATTATGTCAATGCGCATATGGCGAACAGGAGGCAGGGAAATGCTTCTTCAAAGACGAGGGGAGAAGTCTCCGGCAGCGGAAAGAAACCGTGGAGGCAGAAGGGTACCGGGCGCGCAAGGGTAGGTTCCAGCAGGACTCCCTTATGGAGGCACGGCGGCGTTGTTTTCGGTCCGAGCCCGAGGGATTACAGCCAGCGGCTTCCCAAGAAGGTGAAAAAGAACGCTCTCCGGGAAGTTTTAAAGGATAAGATGCAGGAAGACAAATTTGCCCTTTTTATGCCGGAGAAACTGGAAAATCCGAAGACAAAGATTTTCGCCGATTTCCTGAAGGCGGCAGGGTATGACGGGGAAAAAATTCTTTTCGTTTTTGCCAATGACAGAGAAAATAACAGGAATCTGATAAAATCCCTTAAGAATATATGTTCCGTAACATACGATTTTTCAAACCAGTTAAATGCTTATGAAGTTCTTAAGTCTGACAGGATAATTGCGGAAAAAGACGTTTTTGGCGTCATAAAAGGATATCTTGGAGAAGAACAATGAAGGGTGAACAGTTTAACATTGTAAAATTTCCCATTGTTACCGAAAAGTCCAGCGAGGCATCGGCGGCCAACAAATATACGTTCTGCGTTGATAAGAAATCGGGAAAAATAGAGATAAAAAAGGCCGTTGAAGAGATATACAACGTTAAGGTTGAAAAGATTAATGTGGTGAATATGCCCAGAAAACAAAAGAATTACAAGTTCAGAATAAAGGGTTACAAGCCGGGATATAAAAAAGCAGTGGTTACGTTGAAGGAGGGAGATAAAATTGCCATTACGTAAATTGAAGCCTGTTACGCCTGGACAGAGGCATGCCCTGCTGCAGGATTTTTCCGATATAACGAAAGGAAAACCTGAAAAGAAGCTGGTTGTCGGCATGAGAAAGACCGGAGGCAGGAATAACCAGGGGAAGATTACCTCGAGGCACAGGGGCGGCGGGCACAAGAGATTATACAGAGAGATTGATTTCAAGGGCAGAGTCGGTATAACCGGCAGGGTTGCGAGTATAGAATATGACCCGAACCGCTCCGCAAGGATAGCCCTTGTGGTTTATAACGACGGAATCAAAAGTTATATGGTCGCGCCGGCAGTATTGAAAACGGGCGATGTGATAAAATGCGGCGCGGATGCCGACATAAAGCCGGGGCACAGACTGCCTCTAAGGAAGATACCGGAAGGCGTTCAGGTCTACAACATAGAACTTATACCCGGGATGGGCGGCAAGCTGGTAAGGTCTGCGGGTACCCTCGCCAACATTATGGTCAAGAGCGACCAGAATGCGCAGTTAAAACTCCCTTCCGGTGAAGTCAGGCTGTTTAATATTGATTGTATGGCTACGGTAGGGCAGGTAAGCAATCCGGAATTCAAGTATGTATCCATAGGCAAAGCGGGAAGGACAAGATGGCTTGGGATAAGGCCTACGGTCAGAGGTGTGGCCATGAACCCCGTAGACCACCCGCACGGCGGTGGCGAAGGCAGGAGCAAGGGGCATCTTTCACAGAGTCCGTGGGGTATGCCGACGAAGGGGTACAAGACCAGAAGAAAAAGAAAGCCTTCCGATAAAAAGATACTGCAAAGACGGAAATAACGGAGCCGGAGAAATATAATGAGATCAAAGAAAAAAGGGCCGTATGTAGAAGAGAAACTGCTGAAAAAGGTGAAGAAAAACGTAGATAGCGGCAGGAAAGATATTATTAAAACATGGGCAAGATCGTCGGTTGTCATACCCGAATTTATCGGATATACCTTTGCCG
>CAYOWY010000060.1:0-5837 GCA_964407805.1 uncultured bacterium
AGGGTGAGCTTACCTTTATAGCCAACAACAAGTACAGGCCTCTTCTTAAGCTTACCAAAGCGTCTGCCGTAATTGTGCCTTCGGATATAAGCAACAGCGTCAGCGCCGTTCTTATTCAGGTGGAAAATCCTTCTCTGGCTTTTGCCAAGATAATGACTATCGCGGGTCCCGAGCCGGTCACTTTCAAATCAGGCATAGATCCCACCGCCGTTATAGGCAAAGACGTTGTTATAGGCAAAAATGTTTCAATACAGCCTTATGCCGTTATAGAAGATAAGGTTGAGATAGGAGACGGCTCCATTATAGGGGCATGCGTTTACCTCGGGCACTATACCAGGGTTGGGAAAGACTCGCTTATATATCCGCATGTTGTAATCAGGGAAAGGGTGATTATGGGCGCAAGAGTCATTATCCATCCCGGCACGGTTATAGGAGGAGACGGTTTCGGGTTTGCCACCGTCAAGGGAGTCCATCATAAGATTCCCCAGATAGGAACAGTTGAAATAGGAGACGATGTTGAGATAGGTTCAAATGTCACCATAGACAGGGCAAGATTTGACAAAACATATATAGGAAACGGGGTAAAGATAGACAATCTTGTTCAGATAGCGCACAATGTTTACATCGGCGAGAACACCATTGTTGTCGCCCAGGTAGGCATATCAGGCAGTACGGTTGTGGGCAGAAATGTGATTATAGCGGGGCAGGCGGGAATAACCGGCCACATAACGATAGGGGATAATTCAATAATAGGCGGGAAGGCCGGAGTCACGAAGAATATCCCGCCCAATACCCATGTAACGGGATTTCCTGCCAGGGACAAGTGGGAGGACATGAGGCTTCAGGCATATTCAAGGAGACAGCCGGAATTTATAGACAAAATTAAAAAACTGGAAGAAAAAATTGAATTGATGGAAAGGAGAATAAAGGATATATATGGAGAAGAAGAACCAGAAAACAATTGAAAAATCCGCGTCTATTGAAGGCATAGGTCTTCATACCGGGGAAAAAAGCCGGCTGACCTTTAAACCTTCAGCCGTGAATTCGGGGATCCTTTTCGTCAAAAAGGGTTCTGCGGATGCAGAGCCTGTTAAGCCGGACATTGACAGCCTGCTTGATACCAGGAAATTCCCGAGAAGGACATCCATAGGCAACGGGCATTTCCAGATTCATACCGTTGAGCATCTTCTTTCCGCTCTTTACTCCATGGAGATAGATAACGTTATAATAGAAATTGAGGGGAGCGAATGTCCGGGTATGGACGGAAGCGCAAAGCCTTTTGTGGACGTTTTCAAAAAAGCAGGCATAAAAACACTGAACAACGAAAGGGACGTTTTTCCCGTAAAAGAGCCCATATATGTTTCCAGCAACGGTACGCATATAATTGCCCTGCCTTCCGACGAATTCAAGATATCCTACATGCTTGATTACCCCGGTACGATGCTGAATTCGGAGTATGCCTCTTATACCATAACCCCTGAAAGTTACGAGAAGGAAATAGCCCCCGCAAGGACTTTCTGCATGCGGGAGGAAGTTGAATCTCTGAAAAAACTCGGGCTCGGGAAAGGGTCGGACTATAAAAATACCCTGGTTATTGACGGGAAGAAAGGCGTTATAGACAATAAATTCAGGTTTAATGACGAACCTGTAAGGCACAAAATAAGCGATTTAATAGGAGACCTCGCGCTTTTCGGCAATTACATTTCGGCGCACATAATCGGCATCAAAAGCGGGCATTCAATAAACACGAAACTCATAAAGAAGATAAGGGAGCTTTACAGCAAAGAGAGGGCCAGCGCCGTAGGCAGGCCTTCTTTTTCTTCGGAGCCATTTGAAACTCTCTCGGTTGAAGGCATTACAAACATAATTCCCCACAGGTATCCGTTCCTTCTTGTAGACAGGATTATTGAGTTAAACGATACAAAAGCCGTGGGCATCAAAAGTGTCACCATGAACGAATGGTTCTTCCAGGGGCATTTTCCAGGACATCCCGTTATGCCTGGAGTTCTTGTCGTGGAAGCATTGGCTCAAGTAGGCGGAGTGTTGATGTTGAGCAAGGAAGAGAACAAGGGAAAGCTCGCATACTTCATGAGCATAGACAATGTAAAATTCAGAAGAGCCATAACTCCCGGCAGCCAGGTGTTGCTTCAGGTGGAGGTTATCAAAATGAAGAGCAAGGTGGCGCGCCTGCAGGGCAAGGCTTTTGTTGACGGAAAGATTGCCACAGAAGGGTTCTTCATGTCCACCATAGTGGATGCCTGAAGCCATACAAATATTTGCTATGAAACATCATCCTACAGCCGTAATCTCACCGAAGGCCCATATAGATGAAAACGTCGAGATAGGGCCGTATGCCGTTATTGAAGATAATGCGGTAATCCACAGGGACTGCAGGATAGGGCCTCATGTCCATATTTCAGGTTATACGGAGATAGGCGCGGGATGCTCCATATTCACCGGCGCCGCAGTGGGAAGTATACCGCAGGACCTCAAGTACCGCGGTGGAAAGACGTATCTGAAGATAGGAGAAAAAACCGTCATAAGGGAATTCGTCACCATGAATTCAGGTACGTCGGAAGGCGAGAGCACCGTAGTGGGCAGTAACAATCTTCTTATGGCGTACGTTCATGTTGCACATAACTGCATAATAGGGAACAACGTGATAATAGCAAATGCCGGGACGCTTGCAGGGCATGTCGTCATTGAGGATTTTGCTATAATAGGAGGCCTTGCCGGCATACATCAGTTCTGCAGGATTGGTAGGCATGCAATCATAGGGGGCTGTTCTAAAATCACCAAGGACATAGTGCCTTTTGTCATGGCGGACGGACATCCCGCATGCCCTTCCGGCATAAACAAGGTGGGGCTTAAGAGAAGAAAATTCTCCGATGAAAAAATAGCGCTTGTAGAAGAGGCATATAAAAAACTTTTCCGCTCCGGCCTCAATGTTGCCGATGCTCTTGCCGATATTGAAAAGATGGAACAGTCGGAGGAGATTCTGCATATCACCGGGTTCATAAAGAAATCGGAGCGCGGCATAGCGAAGGAAAAACACGCCTGATTCGGAAATTATGGAAAAGACAGGGTTGTTTGTCAGTAATGACGGATTATCGGAATACGCGTATAAAAAACTTGCGGGTAAATGCGAGGTTTATCCCTTTTCCTTTTATCCCGTAGATTTTGCCGTCAGTGCTGTTTTCTCTTTCGGAGATATAACCGGCCTTTTTGCCTATTTCAAAAAAACGGAAATAAATAAGCTGGTTTTTATAGGCAGTATTCCTCCCCGCCTCCTTTTTAAAAATGAAATGCACGTTTCAGGAAAGGAATTTCTTGATAAGTCCGGACTGTGGCAGGGCGAACGGATTCTTTCGGATTTAGCTGCTTATCTTGCAAAGGAGAATATTAAAGTTTTGCCTCTTACGGAAGTGCTGTCGGAAGAGCTTGCGGAGGAAAAAACTTACACCGATGTCCCTTTGGATGCTCGGGAGCAGTCAGACGCAGAGATCGGGACGGCTCTGCTGAAGGACATTATGAAATACAGGGCGGGGCAGTCCGCCGCCGTGAAAAACGGAATGATTATTGCCGTTGAAGGGATTGAAGGAACAAACGAAATGATAAAAAGAGCGGGTATCTACTGCGGCAACCAAGGTTTCACGGTTGTCAAAATTGCCGGCGGGGGCAAAGATGAACGTTTTGACCTGCCCGTGATAGGGCCTGAAACCGTGGGTGCATTAAAATCTGCGGGCGGCAGCGTAATCGCCGTGGAAGCGGGAAGAACCATAATTCTATATAAAGAAAAGACTGCGGCAATATGCAATGAGAGCGGGATAAAGCTTCTCGGAATAAGAGTGGAGTATTAAAAAAAATAACTATACAATAGCTATACTTTTTATAACGCAAACGGAGTTTGCGTATAACGGGAACGTTTCGTTCTCATTTCATACTGTTTTTTATTGAGGAAGAAGGAAATGATAGTAAAAGATGACAGACAGGATATCCTTTCATACCTTGAAGATGCGTCCAACTTCAAAGGGGGCGATGCTGCGAGGCTTTATATTCCGGATAATGAAAATGACCTTGTGGAAGTCGTTTCGGAATGCGCTGGCAGCGGAACTTTTGTTACCGTATCGGGAGGAGGAACGGGAACTGTTGGCGGAAGAGTTCCGAGAGAAGGTGCCTTAATATCCCTTGAGAGATTCAACGGGATATTGGATATAAACAAGAATGGGAAAACGGCTGTCCTTCAGGCAGGTGTTGTGGTAAAGGATTTTCTCAATGCCATTGAGCCGCAAGGTTTTTTTTATCCTCCGTTCCCTACGGAAAGGACCGCTTTCATAGGAGGAAACGTTGCAACAAACGCTTCGGGCGAATACAGTTTCAGATTCGGGCCTACCAGAAAGTATGTGAAGCGCATAAGAATGGTTTTGACCACGGGAAAAATTCTTGATATCGCAAGAGGAAGTGTTTTTGAAAAGAACGGCATTATAGATTACGGTCTGTTCAGGATTGAACTTCCTTCATACCGCACCCCCTGCATAAAATGTTCCGCAGGCTATTTTGCGCAGGAAGGCATGGACGGCATAGATTTGCTCATAGGATCAGAAGGGACTCTGGGCATTATTACGGAAGTGGAGGTTTCTCTTATAGAAGCGCTGCCTCCGAGGGCGATTACCATACTTTTTTTCAGTGACGAGGATAAGGTCCCTGAAATTGTCGCATTGATGAAAAAAAGCTTCCGGGGACTTTACAGTCTTGAATTCTTTGACAGGGGGAGCCTGCAGTTTCTGAAGAAGGATTTTCCGGAGATTCCCGATGGCGCCTGCGCGTTGTACGTTGAGACCGCCGCCGATGCGGAGCATATGGAAAGGCTGGCGGAGATTGCCGATACCTACAATTCGGCCGGCGAGTTTGTCGGAGAGGATAAAAAAAACTATGAAAAACTTATTGACTTCAGGCACCGCCTTCCGGAGAACATAAACGCATATTTTAAAAAAATAGGGCTTGTTAAAGTCGCGATGGATATTGCCGTTCCGGAAAAGAATTTTCCCGAAATGTACCGGTTTTATAAAGACACCATGAAAAGAGAAAGCAGACGGCATACGATATTGTTCGGGCACATCGGCGAAAACCACCTGCATTTCAATCTCTTCCCTGCTGATGAGCAGCAGAAAGCGCATGCCGTGGAGATTTATGAAGCCTGTGTCGGTAAGGCGCTTTCTTTCGGCGGAACCGTTGCCGCGGAACACGGCATAGGCAAGATAAAGCACAAGTGGCTGAAGATTATGTACGGTGAGCAGGGGCTGAAGGATATGGTGCGTATAAAGAAGACTTTTGACCCTTACTGCATCCTCGGTCGCGATAATATTTTCCCGAAAGAACTTCTGTCCCTTTAGCGGTTTTTTAAAAATCTTCCTACGGCAGATTGGTTGTTATCCCATTCAAGCACTACATTCGCAGATTTTTTGACCTTCTCTTTGGCGTTTGCGGGGGCCGCGGAGAGCCCTGCGTATTCAAGCATCTCAATGTCATTTTCTCCATCGCCGACAGCGATGATCTCATCCCTTGTCAGGTTAAAATGTTCCGCTATCCTGGCCAGAGCGGTTCCCTTGTCAGAACCTTTGCTCATGAATTCAAGATATTCCGGGTTTGTTTTCATAATGTTGAGGCTGTCACCTATTTTCTTTTTGAAAAGTTTGTACTGGAAGTCTCTGGACCTGGACGGGTTTTCCGGATTGCTGGCATCCGTTATCAATATCATCTTTGTAGGAAGATTTCCCTTCATTATTTGCAGGTTTTCAACCGTATGATAGATTGCGCCTGTCTGACCGGAGTAGATT
>CAYOWY010000061.1:0-5781 GCA_964407805.1 uncultured bacterium
GTAACGGATGCGGACGCCGCCAGGTATTTTTTTGAAGGACTGCCTCCGGGAATGAAAATACCGTGGTCGGCATGGCTCAAGCCGCTGTCTATATGGCTTTCCTTCATTTTTGTGCTTTATTACGTGATGTTCTGCGCCGCTTCAATATTAAGAAAGCAGTGGATGGAGAGGGAGCGATTTGTATATCCTCTGACAATACTGCCGAGAGAGATGGTAAAGGAAAGCACCGAAGCCGGCAAACAGGGGAGAATAGCGCCCTTTTTCAAGAATCCGCTTATGTGGGTCGGATTTTCCATAGCGTTCATTATAGGGACGCTTGCCGCCCTTCATTATTACTTTCCTCTCGTGCCGTATATCTCTACCGCTCAAAATGTACAGATATTCCGGAGAACGGTTTCTTTGGCGTTCAGGATAAGCTTTCCTGTAATAGGGCTGATATATTTCGTTAACCTGAACGTTCTCTTTTCAATCTGGTTTTTTAACGTTCTTTTCAAGATAATAAGAGGCAGTTTCAATATTATGGGTATCGCCAGTGCCGAGAATGTGGGCATTTACGGTTGTTCGGGAGAGCCGCTGTTCAACCACTTCGGAATGGGCGCGATGATAGTCATGGTTGCGTACAGTTTGTGGATATCAAGGGCGCATCTGAAGGACGTGTGGCACGGCGCTACGGGGAAAAGGCAGGTGGACGAATCCGGTGAAATTATGTCATACAAGGCCGCATTCTGGGGGCTTGTTTTCGGCTCCGTTTTTCTTACGGCATGGCTGACCGTATCTGGAATGGCATGGTATATCTCCCTGCTGTTTCTTGTAATCGCTTTGGTCATATGGATTACCATTACCCGGGTTGTATGCGAAGGGGGCGTTCCGACTCTTGTCGCAACCTCCATCGCATCGGCGCAGATAGTCTCTTCCATGGGTTCGGCACACCTTAATCCGATGACGATAGCCGCGCTCGGCCTCACCTATGTTTACGCCGCAGACTTGAGGACTTTCCCTCTATCCTCTGTTTCCATGGGATTCAAGGTTGCCGAGGGCATGAAAGAGAGAAGAAAATCTCTCGTATGGGCGATAATGGGGGCCATTGCGCTGAACATCATAGTTACGCTCATACTGCAGTTAAAAATGGGATATAAATACGGAGGCATCAACCTGAACGACTGGTATTTCAGGGGAAACGTTACGGCGCCTTACAATTACGCTACAGAGATGATAAGGTATCAGACCGCTCCCAATGCAATAGGTTGGATAAGCAAAGGCATAGGGGCTCTTACGATGGGCATATTCCTTTTCATGCGGCAGAATTTTCTCTGGTGGCCTTTCCATCCCATAGGTATTGTCATTGCGCCCGTGGCGTGGATTGATGCTCTCTGGTTTTCCATCTTCCTCGTGTGGCTTATAAAATCCATAATCATGAGATATGGCGGGGCACAGGTGTATGAGAAGCTGAAACCCTTTTTCCTCGGGCTTCCGCTCGGACTGTATTCGGCAGCAGGGATATGGTTTATCGTTGATTTGTTTACGGGGAAGACAGGGAACCAGGTTTTCTGGATATAACACCAATTTGAATTCACGCCTATAATTTTGTTGGCATCGTCGTCAGTTGCCGCGGCATGCTATTTATAGTTATTCAGGGAGAAAAAATGGGGTTTCTGGACAAGAATTATCTTCTGGGGAATAAAACCGCGGTAAAGATTTTTAAAAAAGTTGAAAAGCTTCCAGTTGTTGACCCGCATAACCATGCCGATGTAAAGGAAATCGCTGAAAATAAAAACTATAAAAACCCGTGGCAGGTATTCGCCGCAACCGATCACTACGTCTGGGAGATGCTCCGGAAATGCGGAGTGAAGGAACGGGACATCACTGGAGATGCCCCTCCGGAAGAAAAATGGCAGAAAATGGCGGAGGTTTTTCCCCTTATCGCGGGCAACCCGGTTTATGAGTGGATGCATCTTGACCTCCGGCGTTGTTTCGGGATAGAGGAGCTTCTGTGTAAATCCACAGGGAAAAAGATATGGAAATCTGTTTCTGAAAAGATTGCCTTATCGCAAAACCGGCCACAGCAGATTCTCCGCAGAACAAACGTGGAAGCCATGTGTTCTACCGACGACCCTGCGGACACGCTTGATGACCATGCGCGGGTTAACCGCGAGATGGGAGCCGCCGTAATAATGCCCACATGGCGGCCCGACAGGGTGATGAAGATAAACGCTCAAGGTTGGAGGCAGTATATTAAGAAACTGGAAGAGCGGTTTGAGGCTAAGTGCCGCTCAATAAAAGATATTGAGAACATTCTCAAAAGATCACACGACTATTTTGCAGAATGCGGGTGCCGGGTGAGCGACCACGGAGTTGAAACTCCTTTGGCCGGAATAGCCGGCAGGAGGGATGCGGACAGGGCGTTTCAAAAGGCTCTGCAGGGGGGTAAACTATCTCCGGTGGAGGCGGCTTTCTTTGCCGACTATTTGTTCGGATTCATGGGGGATCTTGACGCGGAAAAAGGCTGGGTTTTCCAGCTTCATATCGGCGCGGTCAGAGATATCAGGAAAACCCTTTTTGATACATTGGGGCCGGATTCCGGAGGAGACGTTTCCAGCCATTTCATTGACATCCTGCCTCCTCTCGCGGCTTTTCTCAACCGTTTTGACGGCCGCCTGAAGACAGTTCTTTACTGTCTTGATTCCATTCACTATGCGACCGTAGCTTCCCTGGCCCGCGCTTTCGGCTCAAAGGTGAGGCTGGGTTCGGCCTGGTGGCTTTGCGATAATCCGATAGGGATGAAAAGACAACTGGAATACATAGGTTCTGTGGACCTTATCTCATCATTCGCGGGGATGGTCTCCGATTCGCGAAAGATTCTCTCTTATGGCTCAAGATTTGAGATGTTCCGCCGTGTGCTTTCCGACGTTCTGGGAGGAATGGCGGAAACGGGGCAGATGCCGGAAGAGACGGCGCAGGCCCTTGCGGAAAGAATGTGCTATACTAACCCCAAAGAGTTTTTCAATCTTTAAAAAGCAAACTTTCTTATTGGTTGTCATTGCGAGCGAGAGCGAAGCAATCTTAATGAGGTTGGGATTGCCACGGCAAAATACGCCTCGCAATGACAAAATAAGTTGGTTTGGGATTAAGGAGGTGTGTTATGAGAAAATTTATTGTGCTTTTTGTTGTCGTGATTCTGGCTCTCGGCTGTTACGCGGAAGAACAGAAGGCAGGAACTCCCGGCACGGATTCCGCCGCTCTTTCCGCGAAAGTGGCGGAACTTGAGGGAAAGCTGGAAAAACTTGCCACGGAAATTGAGAAGATGCAGGAGCAGATT
Organism: uncultured bacterium; assembly: GCA_964407805.1. Lineage (GTDB taxonomy): Bacteria > Ratteibacteria > UBA8468 > B48-G9 > JAFGKM01 > JAFGKM01. The sequence continues at coordinate 3,317 of CAYOWY010000061.1, forward strand.
GACAAGCTTGCCGAGGCAAACGCAAAACTTACCAGGGGTTTGAGGAACCTTGAACTTGCCACCCAGTACTCTGCAACTACAAGACCAGACACGGATACGTGGAAAACGGTCAGGAAAGGCATGTCTTATGATGAGGTTCTGAATCTACTCGGCAATCCGGAAAGAATGGAAACGGTCGGGAACAGCAGTGTCTGGTATTATTTCGGACTGGGAAGTATCACCTTTGACCGCAACGGCAGGGTGAACTCGCAGAGCACCTTCAAACAGCTGCCTATTGAAAAGGATGTGAGATAAAAATGAGGATATACATTCAAACGGACATTGAAGGGATTGCCGGTTTCTGTTCTTTTGAAGACAGGGGGGCGCAAACGCTTGAAAACTTCCATCACCGCCAGAGGATGTACCGCCTTCTCACAGGAGAAGTCAGCGCTGCGGTCAGGGGCGCAAAGGATGCCGGTGCGGACATAATTTACGTTAACGATAACCACGGCGCGGCGTACAATATTCTTTTTGAAGAGCTTGAAAGCGGCTGTGAGATTCTTCACGGCAGAGGCGGATACTCTCCCGAGTGGCTGACAGACCTGAAACAGGGATGGGATGCCATGGTTCTCGTGGGAATGCATGCGATGGGCGGAGAACCGGGTGCCGTATGCCCGCACAGCAAATGGGAAGTAAACGGAGGCAGGATATACATGAGCGAGGCATCCATGGCAATGGCTCTGGCGGGAGACCTCGGCATACCGGCTGTTTTTGTGAGCGGCGACCAGGTGATTACGGGCGAAGTTAAAGAGAAAAATCCGGGTATAATCGCCGGTGTGGTGAAACACAGCTATACCCCCAACTTCTGCCGTTCAGTTCTTCCGGCAAGGGCGCAGGATATAATCAGGGAAGGAGTACGCAAGGGCATTGAAGGAAGAAAAAAAATAAAACCCTACGTCGTAAAAGGGACTGTAACCCTTAACCTTCTTGACGCGCCGGGACACATATCTCCCCTTAGGCCTGTATTGAAAAAACCGGTCAGGGGGGAAAATATAACCGAAGCGTTTGAAAAAGCGCTGGCGAAATTTCCGTGGGCGCATTACGGGGAAACTGTTATGGACTGGTATCGGTATCCATCCAACCTATCCGGCAAGAAACCCTCAATTTGAATTCACGCATATAATTTTGTTGGCATCGTCATCAGCTTCCTCGACATACTATTTACGTATGCCTGCGGTTCTGACTCCTTGCCGCCTCATTCTATGCACGAATTGAAATTGAGAGAGACAGCTTGAATTCACGTACTTACATATGGACGTACATCTCCCACTCTTCAGTGTTTATCGGCAGAACTGTTCCTGTCCGGATTGATTCCATGCCTCTTAGTGAAAGATACGTTGCGCGCATACCCGCAATTTCGTCCGCCGGCGATGGGGTGTTGTTCACAATTGCCTCCGCAAAGGCGTCAAGAAGCCCTCTGTGCCCTTTATCTGGAAACACATAATTGAAAACCCCCTTCTTGATATATTCTGCGCCCATTGCGTCTATTTTCTTAAGGTATCCGGCAAGCCCTCCTTCTTTCCCGCTGTCAGGCTGGAAATCAAACTGCGTGGGGAACGTTTTTACTGTGCGCTCTCCGAGACCGAAGTAGTGGTTTTCAACGAAACACTCGCTCCGGAAAATCTTGCCCCGGTGCTGTATCTCTATCAGTTCCTTGGGATATTCAAAAGAGCCGGATGCGGAGAAGAAAAGGCATCCGAGGGCGCCGTTTGCGAATTCAACCGTTAAAACATAGTTCATCCGGGTACTGCCGGAGCCGTAAATTCTCACAGGGCGTTCTTCAATCAGCCATGACATCAGGTCCAGCCAGTGGCATCCTTCCCCTATGATGAGGCCGCCGCCCTCCTTCCAGTCTATGTGAACTCCTCCGTAGGTCAGGCTTTCGTCATTAACCCGTATCAGCACCATTGTTCTCTTCTCTTCCGCCCACATCGGACGGTTAAGTTCCTGAGTGTATACCCTGGGCTTCCCCTTCGGATTGTCCCTGTGAGCCATGAAATTCTTCTTCATGTCCAACATCGCGGGACTGCATCTGCGGTTGTAGTCTACGCAGAGCTTGACGCCTTTTGTCCGGACCAGTTTAATTACCTCGTACGCTTCGTCCATCGTCATTGTCATGGGTTTTTCGCAGAGAACGTTCTTGCCGGCGTTGATAGTCTCCCTTATGTAGAACATGTGCTGGTCGTGCGGGACGCTAAGTATTACCATATCCACGCCCGGATCTTTAAGGATGTCTTTATAATCAGAAGTAATCTTCTTTGCTCCGAACCTTTCCGCGGTCTTCCTCCCTTTTTCACTTCTGGAGGAGCAGTGGTAAAGCTCAACTTTGTCAGACCATTCGCAGTTGGGCAAATGCTGTCCTTCCGCAAACTTACCGCATCCTATTACAGCCGCTCTTATCTTCCCCATTTTCTTCTCCTTTACGT
>CAYOWY010000062.1:0-5778 GCA_964407805.1 uncultured bacterium
TAATGTTACTGTTAAAGCGGTGGAGACAGTTTACAAAAGAGGAAGCGTTATTTTAAACCTTGCGGTAAACAAGTTAAAATTGTTCCATAACGGCCTGCTCGCAAGATATATCGTATGGCTTTTTGCGGGCATTATTTTCCTGATGGAGGTTATAAGAAGATGACGGTCAACATGCTGATACTGGTAACGCTGATGGTTTTCATGGCTGCGGGCTCTGTCATAGCCATCATGGCAAAGAGCCTGACTTCTTCCATTGTCTCAATGGGCACCGCAGGGCTCATCTTGAGTATTCTCTTTCTCCTGCTGGGAGCGCCGGATATAGCCATAGTCCAGGTGTTCGTTGAGATTGTTGCTCTTGTCGTACTTTTATCAATCATACACAGGGAATCCTCCGCAGACATGTCCTCTTCCGGAATTTACGCGGGAATAACCCTCGTTATCTTCGCCGTGTTTCTTTTCACCTTCATGCTTCACTTTAAGGAGATGTTCCGTCCTTTCGGGGAGCCGGCCATAACAATGGGTGCGGGCTATCTTTCTTCCTCCGTTACGCATCTGAAAGCGGCGAACGCCGTCACCGCCACGGTGCTGGACTTCAGGGGATATGATACTCTCGGCGAAGCAACCGTCATATTTACCGCCGTCATAGGCGTGCTGGTGCTTTTGAGAACCAGGGGGAGGAGCGATGAATAAGGGAATGAGTGAAATCGTAAAGAGCATCTCAAAAATAGTCTTCCCGTTCATAATGGTTTTCGGGATTTCCCTTATCCTTTACGGACACGTTACCCCGGGCGGCGGGTTTGCCGGCGGAGTTCTTCTGACGGGCGGATTTGTCCTGCTTCTTCTTGCATTCGGCGCTGAACACGCTTTCAAAATATTCCCCCGGAAAATTGCAAAATCCCTTGACAGCATCGGAGCGCTCGGATTTTTGTCCATCGCCCTGCTGGGACTTCTCGGAGGGGCTTTTTTCCTGAACTTCCTGCCCAAAGGCAGGCTGTTCCATATATGGGGCGGAGGAACGCTTCTGTTCAGCAACATAATGATAGGAATAAAGGTCGGCTCGGCGCTCTTTATCGCAATAGCTACACTTTCCATGGCCCGTTTGGTCCACATAAAGAAAGGGTTGAAATACAGGCAGAGCGAGGAGGAGAAATGATAATTTACCTGCTTGTTGCGCTGATGTTTTTCATAGGGCTGTACGGGATGATTGCCAAAAAAAATATCATAAAGATAATTGTGGGTATGAACATTGTGGGATACGCAGTCAACCTGTTCTTCATTCTTCTCGGATATAAGTGGAACGGCATAGCGCCGATAATCAAAAAAGATATGCCCGTTGCGCAGTTTGTGGAAAAGTCGGTAGACCCTCTGCCGCAGGCTCTTGTCCTTACGTCAATAGTTATAGACCTGGGCTTTGCCGCTTTTCTTGCCGCGCTTGCTATAAGGCTTTATGAAAAATACCGCACTTTTGACACCGACAAAATACGGAGGCTGAAGGGATGAACCATCTTATTGTTTTTCCCGTTGTCATTTATCTGGGTGCCGCATTTCTTCTGCCCCTGCTTTGCGGTAAAAACGATGTCCTCGCAGGCATAGCGGGAATCGCGTTCACCTTTCTTAGCCTTGCGGTATCAGTTCTTCTCGGAATAAGCGTATTTGCGGGTGAAAGAATCGTCTATTTTGTCGGCGGATGGACGCAGCCTCTCGGCATAACGCTTATGCTGGACCCGCTTTCCTGCCTTTTCCTGCTGTTAACAAACATTGTCGCCTTCATCATCATGCTTTATTCCGCCGTTTACATCAAAAAGTACCACCGTGCGGTTTATTTCTACGTTCTTTTCATGCTTATGCTGGCAGGAATGAACGGGATTCTGATAAGCATGGACTTCTTTAACCTCTTCGTCTTCTTTGAGATAGCGTCTATCGCATCTTTTATTATCGTTGCCTTCGGATTGAGGGCGGAAGAACTGGAGGCCTCGTTGAAGTATACGGTTATAAGCTTTATCTCCTCCTCTCTGATACTCTTCGCCATTGCAATGATATACGGGCTTACCGGAACACTTAACATACCCGCTTTCCTGCATGCTGCGGCACATCTGCCCCAGGCCCATTTGTGGTTTACCGCCGGACTGCTTCTCGCAGGATTTGCCGTTAAAGCGGGGCTTGCGCCTTTTCACGCATGGCTTCCGGACGCACATTCAATGGCTCCGGCGCCGGTATCCGCACTGCTCTCGGGACTTTTCATAAAAATAGTGGGTTTCTATGCAATCATACGTATTACCTCCAACATATTTACAGACATACCGCAGATAAGAATAATACTGCTCGTTTTCGGCATGGTTTCCATGCTTCTCGGCAGTTTTGCTGCATACGGGCAGAACAACATAAAACGGATGTTCGCCTATTCAACCATAAGCCAGATAGGATACTGCGCAATAGGGCTGGGCATAGGCGGCTATCTTGGAAATCTCGGTGTGCTGATGCATATCATCGCCCACGCCTTTTCCAAATCACTTCTCTTTTTGAACATGGGAGCGGTTGAGTACATGACAGGAACTACGGATTCCGAAAAACTAAAAGGGCTCAATGACAGCATGCCTTACACAACCCTGCTTTCAACCACGGGTATGCTGGGTATAGCGGGTATTCCTCCCATGGGCAACTTCTGGAGCAAGGTGATAATTATCATAGCCGCGGTTCAGGCGGGATACGGCGGAATAGCGGCGCTGTGCATTATCGCCGCCGTCTTGACTCTCGGATATTTCCTCAAACTTCAGAGGACTGTTTACTGCAGTAAAAAAGAAGGCGCGGCGGTAAAAAATGAGGCGCCGGCAGGAATGATTGTTCCCATGACTGCACTTGCCTTTATAGCGGTCTTTGCCGGAATTCTGTTAATCCCCGGCATACGGGAGCCGTTCATAGATAAAGCAGTTGAAGTGATGAACAATTTTTCTTACATAAATATAGCAATAGGAGATTAAATTCTCTCATCTCTCCTCTCCCTTGAGGGGAGAGGGTGCTGGTGCGACGAGTAAAGAGCACCGTAAGCACTGAAGGCGAGTCGGTGAGCCCGTTGACCGAAGCACGAAGTGCAAGAGAAGGTGAGGGTGAAAGTGAGGGAGATTAACTAATGAATTACGTGCTGGTCTTTATCCTGAATCTTATCGTATGGTATGCGGTAACGTGGAACTTTGAGCCGGCAAACCTTCTTGCAGGCGCGCTGGTATCCGCATTTGTTACGGCAATTTTCGGGAAAGAGTTTCCATACCATCCAAAAAAGGCGTTCCAGGCTAAAAGATATATTGCTTTCATCAAATTTCTGCTTATTTTTCTGCGTCAGATGTTCAAAGCAAATTTCATTATGGCCTACAGGGTATTGAGCCCGGGTCCGCCGATAAAGCCCGGCGTTGTCAGGATGCCCCTGTACCTTAAATCTCCCATGGGCAGAACGATAATGGCAAACTCCATTACGCTGGCTCCGGGCACCTTCACGATGGACATTACCGAGGACTTCCTTTTCATCCACTGGATATACGTGGTAACGGAAGACCCTGCAAAAACGGAAGAGCTTATATGCGGAAATCTGCAAAAAATCCTCAAGGAGGTTTTTGAATGACTCTTTTATTCATGTTCCTCATGCTTTGCGTCGCCATGTGCGTATACAGGATTTTCCGGGGTCCCAGGGCGGCGGACAGGATGGTGGGGATTGACATACTCGGCATTATAGTCATTGTCTTCTGCGTTCTGCTTGCGCTGTCAACCGGCTCGGAGTTTTACATGAACATAGCCATTGCCTGGTCCATTCTGGGATTTGTAAGCACGATCACACTTGCAAAATTCCTTGAAGGGAGGAATTTAAATGATTGAGATTATTACATACGTTCTGATGTCCATAGGATTTTGTTTCATCTTTCTGGGATGCGTAGGGCTGATAAGAATGCCCGACGTTTACTGCCGCCTTCAGGCATCAACAAAATGCGTTACGCTCGGAACGGGAAGTATCCTGCTTGCCGTTTTCATAATGACGGGGTTTTCCGCCCTTGGAGTCAAAGCCATAGTCTGCCTTGTCTTTCTTTTCCTCAACTCCCCCACCGCCGCCCATGCGCTTGCCAAGGCGGCCGACATATCCGGCATAAAAATATGGAAGAAGCCCGGGGATGAAAAAATCTATCCCGCGCGCCCGCGCCCTTCGGATGAAAGCGGCGAATAATAAATGGCGGTAAAATCTAATGCATGAACTTTCAGTGGTAACAAACCTTCTGAAAATACTTGAGAAGATAAAGGAAGAAAAAAAAGCAGTTTCTTTTCTGAAAATAAACCTCACCGTAAATCCATACAGCTGTATTGACGAGGAAAACATCAACTTTGTATTCCGCTCCATGACTAAAGGCAACCGGCTATATGAAAAATCCCTCATCCGCATAAAACGCGGCGACGACCCAGCAAGCAGGGAATTTATCCTTGAAAACGTTGAAATAGAGGTTTCCTGATTCTGCCCGCTTGACAAAATTTCTCTGGGGATATATAATTAACAATATTGTTAACTTATTATTCTTAGGAATATCACTAAAATGAACTATACGGCAATACGTTCCGGACTAAAAAATAAAAGGTACTTCGGAGTCGGAGAAATATCTGAAATACTGGGTATTCAACCCTCTTCGGCAAGGGTGCTTTGTTCCAGGCTGAAGAAACAAGGCATTATCATAAGATTGAAAAGAGATTTTTATATGCTTAAGGAAACGTGGGACAATCTGAAATACGAAGATTTGCTAAAACTTGCAAACATGTTGCAGGTGCCTTCGTACGTCTCCTGCATGAGCGCGCTTGCATTTTATGACGTCTCCACGCAGGTCCAGCGCAGTTTTTTTGAAAACGTTTCTCTGAAAAGAACAAGAAATTTTGATGAAGACGGCGCCTTTTTCAGTTATTATAAAATAAAGAAAGAACTGTATTTCGGTTTTGAAAAGAAAGAGGGCATCTTTATAGCTTCAAAGGAGAAGGCGTTCCTTGATGCGGTTTACCTTTACTCCTTCGGCAAATACAGGTTTGACGTTTCTTCTGTCGCCATGGAAAAACTGGACAAGAATAAGATCTTTGTAATGCTCGGAAGGTTTCCGGTTAAAACCAGAAAAACTCTTCAAAAAATATGGATGAAATGATAAATCAGGAGCGGTTTGAGATGGAAGTGCTGGACAGGCTGAACACCGGCCGGTTTCTGCCTTACCTGGCGTTTTGCGGCGGAACCATGATGCGGCTTTGTTACGGGCTTGACAGATTTTCCGTGGACCTTGACTTCAGGATATTGAAAAAAGATGCTCCCGTAAAAGATTTATTTACCGGCATAAAAAAACTTCTCGGGGAAACTTACAGAATCAAAGATTCCGCGGACAAGTTCAACACTCTTTTGTATGAGATTGGCTCGGACAGGTACAGAAGAGGATTGAAGATAGAGATAAGAAAAACCGGCGGTGAATTTTCCGCTGAACAGGACATCGCCTACTCGCCTTACTCCGACATTCAGGTTCTCCTGAATACTTTTACGCTTAAAGACATGATGTCCTCAAAAATAGCGGCTTTTCTGGACAGGAGTGAAATAAGAGATGCTTTTGATATTGAATTTCTGCTCAAAAAGGGGTTATCATTAAACAGTACGGAAGACGTGCTTATAAAGATTGAAAAAAAACTGGATTCTTTGACTGAAAAGGATTTTAAAATAAAGCTGTTTCCTCTCATAGAAACGGAAAAACGGCAGTATTATCTGAAAAACGGGTTTAAAAT
>CAYOWY010000063.1:0-5772 GCA_964407805.1 uncultured bacterium
GGCGCCCATCGGAGGAGTCGGCGCCTTTGACGCCGAATCAGGAGTCATCGTCCCCGGATTTGTGGGGTATGATATCTGCTGCGGAATCCGCCTCATACGAAGTAATTTAACAATATCCGACATTAAGAACAAATTAGAAGACATTGTAAACCTTCTATTCACAAATATACCGTGCGGAGTCGGTTCAACCGGAGCGCTGAAGCTGAAGAGGAAGGAAATTGAAAGAGTAGCGTCAGAGGGCGCTGAATGGGCGGTAAAAAACGGCTTCGGAACAAAAAGCGACCTGGAAAACACCGAGGAAGGCGGACGCATAAAAGAGGCCTACCCGGACGCGGTGGGCAACAGGGCCTACGAGAGGGGTGCTTCACAACTCGGAACGCTGGGTTCGGGCAACCATTTCCTTGAAATCCAGCGGGTTGAAGAGGTATATGACAGAATGACTGCGGATGTGTTCGGCATCTTTCCCGGGCAAATAACCATTATGGTGCACTCCGGAAGCAGAGGGCTCGGATATCAGGTATGCGACGATTACCTTGACAGGTTCGGAAGAGTGGCCGCCGATTACGGAATAAAACTGCCCGACAGACAGCTTGCCTGCGCGCCGGTTTCGTCAAAGGAAGGGAAAAGATATTTCAGAGCGATGAACGCGGCGGCAAACTACGCCTTTGCCAACAGGCAGATTATGACGCATCTGATAAGGGAAACATTCTCGGCTGTATTCGGGATGCCGTACGAGAAAATGCAGATGTCGCTCGTCTATGACGTAACCCACAATATCTGCAAAGCGGAAAAGCACAATGTGGACGGCAGGGAAAAAACGCTTTACATCCACCGCAAAGGCGCGACAAGAGCATTTCCCAAAGGACATCCGGAACTTCCGGAAAAGTATAAAAATACGGGCCAGCCGGTAATTATCCCCGGCACCATGGGAACCTGTTCATACATCCTTGTAGGCACTGAAAAGGCGATGGAAGAAACATGGGGCAGCACATGCCACGGAGCCGGCAGGATGATGTCGCGCCACCAGGCGGTGAAAGAGGGGAAAAACAGGTCCATAGCGGGCGAGCTTGCGGGGCGCGGGATACTTGCAAAAGGCGTAAGCGGCAAAGGACTCGCGGAGGAGATGCCGGAAGCATACAAAAACATAGACGAAGTTATAGAGATAGTTGAAGGCGCGGGGCTGTCAAGAAAGATAGCGCGAATGGTTCCGATTGCCGTTATTAAAGGGTAATATGGAAAGTATACTGTTGAAGGCAGGGAGATTTTCTATGAGAAGCATTACAGGCGCATCAGGTGTCCCAGGCTTGAATTTGAAAACGGCATGCTTTCCCTTGTCCTCCCTTTGAGATTCAGGGAAGAAAGAGCTTTGCTAGAAAAACATGCGAATTGGATAACAAAACAACTCAAACGTTTTGAGGAACTCCGGGATATGGCGGAGACCGTCAAACTTAGAGAGGACGCCGATTTCTCCGCATTCAAAACCTCGGCGGAAATAAAGATACGCTCTTTTGCGAAAGAATTAAACGTTGATACCGGAGAAATACGCTTCAGAAAATTCAAGGGCCGGTGGGGCAGCTGCAGCACCGACGGGAAAATAACCGTCAATACGCTTCTGATGTTTCTGCCGGACAGGCTGATTGAATACATTCTCTTCCACGAGGTTGCACACAGGGTGGAAAAAGGCCACAACAGGAAATTCTACGCAGTCATGGAAAAGAAGTTCGGCGACAGAAAATCCATTGAACAGGAACTCGCCGCTTACTGGCATCTGATAAAAAATTCCAAACCTCTGCATAAAAATGAAGAAAATTCTTGAAAAAGCGGTAGTCCTCGGGGGAGGCGGAGCAAAAGGGTTCGCCCACATGGGCGCCCTGACAACACTTGAAAAGGAAGGCCTGCGGCCGGATGTTATATGCGGCACTTCCGCCGGCTCAATAGCGGGAGCTTTTTATTCGCTTTACGCGGACAGGATAACAGAATTTGAAAACATAGAAGAAACTTATGAGTTCAGTGTCCTCAAGAGGATGAAACTGGACTCGTTTGACTTTGAAGAGGATAAAGAGGGTTTCTTTCTGAAAACTCTCTACACAGTGAAAAAGAAGCTTCTTTTTGTAAGGATGCTGCGGGACAATGCTCTCATGAAAAAAGAAGATGTAGAGCCGGTTTTTAAGAATCTTTTCAGGGATATGACTTTTGAACAACTTTCAATTCCTCTGACGGCGGTTGCCTTTGACCTTGTATCGGGAAAGGATGTCTATATAAAAACAGGGAAATTGTGGAAAGGCATTCTGGCATCCTGCTCCATACCCGGACTTCTCCCCCCAGTGGAATACGGCGATATGCTGCTTATTGACGGAGGCATCACCAACCGCCTTCCCGTCAAATGCGCCGTACTTGCCGGCGCACAAAGCATTGTGGCGGTGGATGTAAGCAAGTTTCATCCATCTTTATTAGAACTGAACTCCGTATTTGACATCCACATGAGAACTGATGCACTTATCTCATCCAGGTTTGACCTTTACAACAGCCGGATGGCGGATTTGATATTAAAACCCGACCTCGGCGATATGAGATGGAACAATTTCTTGAGATACAGATACGCAATTGAAAAAGGCGCTGAAGAGGCAAAATCCCGGCTCCCCGAGATAAAAAAGGTGTTCGGCAGAATATCACGGTATAAAAAGCGCTTCCGGAATCTGCTCGGACAAACAACGGAGCCGTATGTAAACCCCGAAGAGTTTATCATCATCTGACTATATTGTTCCAACTTCCGTGTTTTCTGTTTACCTGCCCTTTCCCCCTCTTTCGGGACACACCCTTACACACTCCTCCGATATGCTCATCAGCCGCTTTTGCACGCCCCAGTCAATCTTGTTAACGGCACGGACAATATTCTCCGCCTCTTTCTTACCAGGCACGGGCATATCTGTCTTCATACCATAGTATTGAGTCCCTTCCTTACCGCTCATTACATACCTCTTCGCCCAGTCGCATGCAAAACAGTCCACCGAAGGAATCTGAAAGGTTTTTTCCTCAATCTTCAACTCTGCAGTTTTCTTTTTGAGCGCAGACGTAGGACAACTGGAAATACACGGTTTTTTACATGATTCGCAGGCATAACCGCCTGTGTACAGAATATCATTGTCCAGAGGACAGTCGGTAACAACGGCAATAAACCTCTGCCTCACCCCGTATTTTTCCGTAATGGGATAACCGTGCAGTCCCGGGTACGCAAGACCGGCAAGCATTGCCGGATAAAGATTTGCCCTCATATCGGGAACGGCCTCTCTGGGATTATGCGTCGCGGAAGCAAGTCCCGTCATGTCCGCAGTAAAGGTTGCTCTGTAACCCGAAGCATTAAGATGCCGGACAACCTTGAGCGCCATATCTCTTAACAGGCGCATGGATTCATACTGCACGAAAGCATAAGGCCCGACCGTTTCCGCGGGAGTTACCTTTGCCGTATCAAGTGCGCTGTGCGGAAAATGCAGGCCGAGTACAATCACCGACTTTGTGCCTTTAAGCCAGTTTTCAGGAGATTTCAAAAATATCTTCTCCGTATATATCTCCGGCACATACTGTCCGTAAATATGCCCTTTGTCCCTTACCGCTTTTCTTTCATCCGGAACCTTCACGATTTTTTCAAAACAATTACTGAACCTTTCAAACCTTTCAGTGTCAAACACACCTGCCATATCGGCACCCGCCTGCCGGCAAAATGCATTCAAGGCCTTGCCGTCAACTCTCTTTTTTCTCTTCTCGGTTTTATTTGTGAAGACGGCGGATTTCAGTTTTGCGCTTGTCAATACCGTCATAAAAAGCCTGTTTTCACTGTATATACCGGCATTCTGCGCTACGCTGTTATCGGCTATTTTCGTATGCGTAACTCCGGAATACCCATTTACGTCAAGATAGTGCGCTATATCAAACATGACATGGCTAATTCTGCGGTGTACGGCTCCGATAACCTCCTGGTTTCCCGCGTTTTCCGGGGATATGTCCATCCCGACTGAAATCACTGCAGCGGCGTCTGGAAGATGAAGTTTCGGATGCACGGTCTTATTATTCCTGAAAGAATCCGCCGGAGAAATTGCGCATGCGTCCACCCCCGCGTTTTTGCACATCGCCAATATGGCCTTTGACGCCGTTTCCGCAGAAACGGACGGTTTTTTCTTTCTTCTGGGAGCCCTGCAGTAATCCGCATCATAATATCTTTTTTCCGGCACCATGCAGAACTTCAAACAGCATCCCTCTTCTCCCGCGAACATCCCGTATCTTTCCATGTATTCGAGGATAACCTTCTCATCCACTTTATCCGGTATCTTCAGCGAAAGATTCAACCCGAAATTCTCCGCCCATGAACAGCGCCATTTGTTTGTTTCAGGAAACTTAAAGGTCCTTCCTCCTATTTCTATCTCGTTTATTTTTTTCACCTCTTTGCGAAATGCGTCAGTCGGACAAGTTTTTACGCAGGCCATGCATTTGTCGCAGAGAGCAGGCCCGTCATACATGGGCGTGGGTTCCAACTCCGCATCGGTAATAATGGAAACCACCCTCTGCCTGGGCCCGAATTCGGGAGAAAGGAAAAGACCCGACCATCCAATTTCACCCAGTCCTGCCGCCACAGCGGCATAACGGTGGGCAAGGTCCGGAGCAAAATCCACCTTCAAATCCTTATAATGGTGATACCGCCAGATATTGCTTGCCGTTATGGGAAGCGCGGTAAATCCCCTGTCTTCAAGAAACCTAGCAAGCAAAAAAGAAATGTCATCCAGCTTGGGATTAATCACCGCGCTCTGGCTCGCATACGGACCCTTGTCATGAGGCGTGGGTTCTCCGCCAAGCTCCACCGAGGCGTCCAGATGATGAATGCCTACAACTATAACCGATTTTGCAGATGGCAGAAGACCTTTCGGGCTCATCCGCAAAGGCGCATTCTTAAACCTTTCCACCGGCGCAATGCCCGCCAGATCGCAACCTGATTCTTTCGCTTTTTTCAATACTTCTTCCGTTATACTCATTTCATCCTCCCCTTTAGGTTTTCACTTATTTTCCCTGCAGTTTCCTTCATGCTTTTTAGTATCAGATGCTTGTGTTTCCCCCTGAACCTGTATGCAGGCAGAAAAAGTCCGAGCGCCGCAATCACGCTGCCATATTGCCTGATCGGAAAAGCAATTCCGACAACATCCTTGCCCGTAGTCCTGACAACCAAACTCTGTCTTCTTATGACATCCAGAGAATCTTTTAGCTTCTTAGCCGTTACAGCTTCAGGCCAGGAATTTCTGTCCGGCAGGCCTTTTTCTTTTATGAATCCTTTCAGCTGCGGTTCAGGCAGGAAAGCAAGAAGCAGACGTCCCGTTGGCGCGTCATAAACGCTTTCCTGAAGTAAAAACTCATTTCTCACTGCAAGAACATTATCCCCGTCAACCCGAAGCAGTATGGACCTTTTGCCCTGATGCAGTGTAGCCACAAGAACAGTTTCATGAAGCATGGAAGCAAGGCGGGTAACAAAAAGCTCTGCAACCTTAATAATATCCTTCCGGTAGGGCCCGTTGCGGGCAAGGTAATAGACGGCAGGCCCAAGAATGTATCCCTTTTTCCTGCCGACCTGCTCGAGAAAATTCTGTTCGCACAAGGTTTTTACGATATTGGCGCACGTCCCAGCATTAAGCCTTGCGTATCCTGCTATTGCACTCAAACTTTTGGGAACTTCAGAATCTTCAGCGACAAAATCCAGTATCCTGAACGCCCTTTCAAGCACCTGTATCATAC
>CAYOWY010000064.1:0-5768 GCA_964407805.1 uncultured bacterium
GGTTGCCCTCACCGGATTTTGAGTCCGGCGCGTCTGCCATTCCACCACTCCGGCTATCTATACTGTTACGACTGACACTTCGTACTAAACTGTCAACATTGGCATCTTGAGTTACAGTTGTGCGTCTAAGAAGATAAACGACGCACGGTCTCGGCCCCGACAGCTCTAAGAGTGCGAATCCGGGCAATTACGGGCCTCGGCTCCACCACTCCGGCTGTTTATATCAGAAGAATTTGCCGTCAAGCACATTTTAATACCGGTTTGAGTTCTACAGAGAGCGAGGCGCCCAGGAGGACGACAACGAGACGTACTGAAGTACGTTGAGGAAGCCGGCCGACGCAGGCAACAAAGCTCTATGTTTGAAATCAAATCGGTATCAGATTAAATTATACTCCACCCTCCCCTCTTTTTCAACTTAAAGATTGACAAAACATAAGAGGAGCATATAATAGAAGCAAAGGTAAAAAACGGTAAAGCGAGTGGTTAGTAGGAAGCAGCGGGCAAAAAACTTTCAAATCATAACTCCTCGCTTGGAAAGCTTATCATGTGAGAGTTCGGGATAAAGGAGGAGAATGGACATACAAATTTTCTTTTTCATGGGACTGGCAATATGGGTTATATCGCTTCTCGCCGTTTTCACGACAAACCTTTCTTCCGTCATGAGAAGCCCTGCAAGAAGCAAGACGGCGGTATTAATCTGTCTCGGCTACATGTTCCTGTTTTCCTTGCTTGCGGCTTCACTTATAACCCGCATAATTATACTTTTGAAGGGGTAAATTCAGCAAATAGTGCACGGAAGCTTCTATACCGGAATATGCTCCGAACAGCATCACTTCGGCTCCGCATGCAGAGCCTTGTAAAACCGCCTTTATTCTTCAATAATCTCAACTCGCTTCAACAGTACGGATTTAAGAGGCATGTCCTGCCTGTCCCTTTCCGCTTTACTTATGGATTCCACCACATCCTGTCCTGAAATTACCCTGCCGAAAATAGTATGCATGCCGGTAAGCCACGGCGTAGGAGCGACGGTAATGAAAAACTGCGATCCGTTTGTGTTTGGCCCCGCATTAGCCATCGCCAGAATTCCGGGAGCGTCAAACTTCAGGTCTTTTGAAATCTCGTCTTTAAACTCGTAACCGGGGCCGCCCATTCCGTTTCCCAGCGGGTCTCCTCCCTGTATCATGAAATCCGGTATCACCCTGTGAAAAACGGTATCGTTGTAAAGCGGGCGTCCAACTTCTTTTCCTGTCTTCGGATCAAGCCATTTCTTCGTCCCGCCGGCGAGCGATACAAAATTCTTCACCGTCACCGGAGCTTTATCGGGATAGAGTACGCATGTTATTTTCCCCATTGAGGTATGGAATACCGCCGTAATTTTGCCGGACCCTTCGCTTGAGGAAAATTCCTGCTCCGGAGTTTCCGTGACGGCAGGAATCCCGACGGAATCATCCCCTCCCCGCCGGCATCCTGTAAGAAAAAAGCACATTGAGAAAAACACAACGGCATAAGATAAAAGATTACGTTTCATGGTTGCCTCTCCTTTTATTTATCAGCATTAAAAAAACAGTCTAATCTGAAGTAACGCGGTTTTTCCCTTCTCTTTTGCTTCTGTATAAAAGAGTATCGGCCCGCTTTACAAGCGTATCGGGGGTATCGTCATCCCCCGCCATTGCGGCCCCGATTGAAATTGTAACGCTCAACCGCTCTTCTCCGACCATTACATATGAATTTTCCGTCAAATACCTCATCCTGCCGGCCTGGGCTTTGAGCGAACCGGTTCCCGCACTGCGCACAATAGACATGAACTCTTCGCCTCCCCATCTTCCGTAAACGTCAAAAACCCTGCTGTTTGACCTGAAGGTGTTTGCAATGAAAACAAGAACTCTGTCGCCGGCATCATGCCCGAAAGTGTCATTTACTTTCTTGAAATTATCTATGTCCATGAAAAGAATTCCGAAGTTTAGCCCGTAACGCTGCTTTTCCGCAAAAACCTTCTGCAACTCCTGTTCCATAAACCGCCTGTTGGGCAGGTGCGTAAGACTGTCCAGCAGGGCAATTTTTTCAAGTTCAACTACCCGCAGGCGGCTTGCTGAATATTCACTCACATCCGTGAATACTTCAACACCTCCCGTTATGGCGCCGTCTTTGTCGCGCAGAGCATCCGTCCGAACCCACAAAGGTATCCTGTGCCCATCCTTGTGATGCATGTAAACCTCGTTTGAAACAGGCTTGCCCGAGATGATGCTCTCGGCAAGGGGGCACATGCCCTTGCACAAGGAATGTCCTTCGCTATCAATATGCACCAGTATATCGCTGGCACAGCTTGTACCGGTCACCTCCTCGGAAGAAAAACCTGATATCCTCTCTGCGGCCCTGTTCCAGAAACGGATAATTCTGTTCCGGTCGGTGAAATAAACGCCGTCGTTGAGGCTCTGTATAATATTCAGGTATGAAAGTTCGTTCAATTCCATGTGAACCGCCTGCAATTGCAAAAATCTAAAATGGTCATTTAATCATCACAAGCATCATTTTAAAAGCCTCTTCGGCGCTTAAGGCATGGGGCTTATTTTTAGGCATTATTATGAATTCGCCTTCCTGCAGATGGTGGACCTTGCCGGATATTTTTATCTCCGCCCTGCCCTCCACGATATATACCGTCGCATCGTAGGGGCTGGTGTGCTCCGTCAATCCCTCCCCTTTGTCAAATGCAAAGAGCGTCACATTCCCGTTTGTGCTCTTTACAATCTCCCTGCTCACAACGGAGCCTTTCTGGTATTCTATGAGTTTCTTCAGATTCAACACCGAGCCTGCGAGTTCGTTCATTTCATCCCCCCTTTTATTCGGGACTGCTGACTCTTCCCATAAAGAGTATATCACCGCCTGCGTTCCGCTGTATTATGAAGATGAACGGACGGTCGGCGCGGAAAACCGGTATCGGTTGTTCCGGCATGACGGCGGTCAGCTTCATTGTGACGGCTGTCGCAGCCGCGGCTTCAGTGCCTTCCTCGTTCACTTCCACAAATGCCTGGTGTACAACATCGCTTATAAAAAGGTCCTTCTTCCCTGTCATCAATGAAAAATCCGCCTGCGGTGAAAAAGCCAACGGCATACCCATTCCTGACAGGGTTTCAGTCATAAAATACTTTTTTTCAAATCTGAACTTCGGAATAAAAACGTTTACCCTCTGATTCTGCATCATGGATTTCCACCCGGAGAATTTTTCCGCGTTAAGGCTTTTCTCAAGTAATTCCATATCCCCGTTTTTGGGCAGGAGAATCAGCATGGACACATCTCCGCCGGAATAAGGCATCTCAAGTATCTGAAGCAGACCGTTTTCTCCGTAATTGAACATGGCTTCCTCATCAGTCCTCCTCATCATACGCACGGTTGACTGCCTGTCCCCCGGAACCTTGAAAACCTCCTCTCTCGTATCCTTAACGTTGAACTGCCTTACCCATTCTCCCTTGAAATATACGGCGTTTGTTATCACCAGCCTTGTAAACCTGTCGAGCATTCCCCGCGGAATAAGATTCTTTATCCTTCCTCCGGTGTTTTCTTCCACTCAGCCGTTTATCTTCTTCAAAGCATCATCCGCGTCGTTCGCAAAATCAAGATTTTCCGCCTTTCCGCCGTAATGCCTGTCAACGATTGCGATATATTCATCCAAAAATTTAAAATCTTTCTGTGTCCAGAGAGCGTTGGCGCTTTTAAGCGCGTATTTCTTTCCCTGGCCGTTCATATCTTCGTACAGTGAATTATAACCGCTTCTCACCAGATCCCTGTTTTCCGGAAAACGTAAGGCCTTCTGCATTTCCTCCGCAGTTTTCCCGGCCGCCCCCTCATATGCGACTGCCATTGCGGCATATATGCTGTAAGGGGAAAAGAAGATATTCTCTCCTGCATCGCGGGCATATCCGGCGTACAGGTCAAAAGCCAAACTGTTTACCGCCTGCGCAATAACAGCCCCTGATTCAACGTTCATACAGGTTTTACTCCATTCCGTCTTAACCGTCCTGCATCCGGTCAAAAACAACAGGATAAAACATATTGAAAGGATTTTCACCTGCCACCTCCGTTTACCTGATATTTTATCTCTTTTCCGTCAGTTGCGCAATGCCGCCGGCGCACATCACCGAGAGAGCTCTGAAAAACTTACCCGATTGTCATTGCGAGGGAGCGCTTTATGCGACCGCGGCAACTTGACAAAAGAAACGTGGAGATTTAGAATATCCCTACTAAAAAGAGGAGGAATCAAAATGAAAAAGATTTTCATCCTTTTGTTTGCATCCAGCCTTTTATTCCTTTCAGAAGCAAGCGCCGCTTCAAAGTTCGGCTACACCATAAAAGAAGAAGACGTGTTTTTTGTCACCGAAAGCAACAACATGTTTCTCGTACAACCGTCAAGTATAATATGCAACGGAAATATGCTCTATTTCGCCGCCCAGGATTTCACCGCAAGAAAAGACATGACGGTTGAAAAAACCAAAGACATCAAGGTAATCGTTGACGAGAAAGACAGAAAGGTTGTAAAAGCAACCTTTCTGATGGCTGATGATAAGAAAAAAGTTTGTAACGACTACGAGCTTACGCTTTTTCTTGAGATAAGACGCGAATTTCCTTTCCTTGCGATATATTCAAAATTTATTTATACCGGAAGCGGCATCAATGAATGCGGAATAAACTGGGCTGTTGATTCTACGCACACCCCTTTTAAATACTACACCATACCGCAGAAAGGAGAGAACAAAGCGTTCCCCCTTGTAAAAACAAAACGGACAAAGATAGGTCAGGCAAACTGGATATTCGTCCATAACGGACAGGGCGTGGGAGCCGGAATCATAGCGCCTGCGGCACTGCTCGGGAGAGGGGAAGATTTCGTTTTCCTTAACGGCGTCCCTGCCAAGAAAAAACTAAGCAAGGGGCAATCTCTCGATGTGTTCATGATCTTTATGCCTATAAATAAAAATTTCAAGATACTGCCTGAAACCTTTGAAAAAATAAAAGACCTTAAGTGGGAATACAAATAGGAGGAACAAATGGCTTTCTTTAGCGACGAAGAGAAAAGAAAAATACAAGAGGAAGCAGAAATTCAGGCCCGCGTATATCTTAAATACGAGAAGAAATCATCCGGAGCCGCGGGAGTCCTTTCAAGCGTATGTCCCGGCCTCGGACAGGTATACAACGGACAGATAGGAAAAGCGTCCCTTTGCATATTTATTATTCTGGTAAGCCTGTTGCTGTTGAGCGCCGGAATACTTTTTCAGATTAAAGGAATGCCGACAAAAGAAAATCCCGTAGCGGTTGAAACGGAAGAGCCGGTTGAAATGAACGAAGAAGGCATGGTGATTTCTGAAGATGAGGAGGAATCTGCCGCAGAAGAGCAGGAAGCGAAATCCGGGGGAAAATGCGGAAAAAAACCGGCAGCACCCGCAGCACTCATCATCATAGGGGCTCTGGGTACGCTTGCCGGCTGGAACTATTCAGTAAAAGATGCGGTAAGGTCGGCGAAAAGGATAAACGGCTCGTACTGACTGCGTAACGCCTTTTAAACAACTTTTATCCCTGCGTTTTTTTTGTCCATCTGGTAGATTATGTTTCCAATCTCCGAAGCCATATCAACGTTGCCCACGTAAACGTCATCAGGCAGGATGAGCACCGCCGGCGAGAAATTCAGAATCCCTTTTATTCCCGCACCTGCAAGTATATCAGCAACAGCCTGTGCCGCTTCTGCCGGTACGCATAAAAGGGCAACCCTTATGTTGTTTTTT
>CAYOWY010000065.1:0-5708 GCA_964407805.1 uncultured bacterium
AAAAGATTGTGAAGGTGGCCGTTTCCCCGTGCGGAGGATATTACGCATGGATGGCTCTTGACGGGCAGATATCCTTTGTGGGTACCGGCGGGGTAATAAAGTGGAGGGAAAAGCTCGGCAATTATGTAAGGGACATGGATATCTCCAGGGAAGGGCGGTTTATCGTAATAGGCGTGAATGAAGAGGTTATTTTCAAGGACATCAAGGGAGAGGTTTTCTGGAAAGAGAGCCTTCCGCGCTGGGCGACAAGGGTGAGAATATCGCCTGATTCGCATAAGGTGTTTGTGGGCATGGACAACGGCGATTACTGGTGTTTCTCGGATGAGGGAAATATCCTGTGGAAGAAAAACCTCGGAGGCAGGGTTACGGACATAGATGTGTCCGGCGAAAACAATTACAGCTGTGCCGTAACATCTTCGGGAAAAACATTCATTTATGACTCATCAGGGAACGAACTGGTAAGTTTTGAGGCAGGACAGGAGGTTAAATACGCTCCCTTCAAACAGGAAATTATAGAGCTTATGGCGGGGAACAGGGGGCAGCACGCATATTTCCTGTCGTACGATAAAAAGCAGTTGTGGGGATACAATCTTAGCGGGAAGGTTAATTTTATTGATGCCATGGCCGACGGCAAGTTTATATCTACCGCCGAAGGCAGGAACATATTTGTTTTCAGCCTTGTCTGGAAATAGAAGGTATCTTTAACAGCCTCCTTACAATTAAAACTGAAAATAACAGCGGCGGTATTTTGTTTTTTAAACGAGAGGTGGAAAATGCTAAAAGTAGGGATAATAGGAGCGGGGTTTATGGGGAGCATGCATGCGAACGTTTACAGCCAGCTTCCGGATGTTAAGATAGCGGGTATTGCCGACATACGGGGAGAAAAGGCGAAATCGCTGTCCGCAAAATTCAAGACAATCCCCTATTACGACGCCCAACAGCTTTTTGACAAGCAGGATATAACGGTTATAGACGTATGCCTTCCGACGTTTCTTCACAAAGAATATGTCATTAAAGCGGCTGAATCGGGAAAGGATGTGGTATGCGAAAAACCCATGGCTCTCAACCTTGATGAAGCTGACGAGATGATAAAGGTTTGCAAAAAGAATAACGTCAGGTTTATGGTCGCGCACGTCATAAGATTCTGGTCAGAGTACAAGTTTTTAAAGGAGGCTTGCGACCGGAAGAAATACGGGGAGCTGAAGACTCTTTCCTGCAGAAGGATTTCGCCCGCTCCGACATGGGGATGGCAGGACTGGCTTCTTGACGAATCCAGGTCGGGAAGCGCTCTGCTGGACCTGCATATCCACGATACCGATTTTATCAGGTATCTCATGGGAAACGAACCGTTAAAAATATATTCCAAAACAGTTAAGGACGACATTAAGAATTCCCACGTATACACAACGTTCACGTTTAAAAATGATATCGTGGTGACGGCGGAAGGCGGATGGGCTTATCCGGCCGGATTTCCTTTTGAGATGAGTTATACGGCCAGGTTTGAAAAAGCCGCGGTTGAATTCAACTCAAGGAATAATCCGTCTCTGGTAGTTTACGAATCTTCCGGCAAGGTTGACAGGCCTGTTTTCCATAAAATCAGGGCGGAAGGAGCGGACGGAAATATCGACGACCTCGGCGGATATTTTCATGAATTGAGATATTTCATCGACCACGTGTCGCACAACAAGCCTTTTAATGTAGTAACTCCGGAAGATGCAAGGCAGTCTCTTGCGCTGGTGCTCAAAGAAAGGGAATCTGCCGACAAGGGGATTGAAATTCTCCAAGAGGCAGTTTAAAAATGAAATCAGGCTCCGTATCAATAGTGGGAAAACCCAACGCGGGAAAATCCACTCTTATCAACAGTCTGCTTGACTGCAAGGTATCTATTGTTTCTCCCCGCCCCGCCATAACCAGGATAAGAATTCTGGGCGTTTACAATTCGGAAGAGGGGCAGATCGTTGTTCTTGATACGCCCGGTTTTGAAAAGACTCGCAATGAACTCGGCAAAATGATGATGAAAACCATCGTCAGCTCCGTTGAGGATGCGGATGTAATCCTGCTTGTCATAGGAGCAAGGGGATGGGACAGCAGTGACGAGAAAATACTTGAGATGCTGAAGAAATTTAACAAGAAAATAATTCTGGTAATCAATAAGGTTGATAAGGTATCCTACAAGGAAACGCTTCTCCCCATAATAAAAGAGAGCGGGGAAAAGTACGGTTTTGCGGAGATTGTTCCCGTATCAGCTATGAAAAAAAGCAACATAGACGAATTGAGAAAATGCATCTTCAGGCATCTGCCGGAAGGCGAAAAGATGTTTCCCGACGAGATGAAAACGAACATACCGCTTGAATACACCGTTGCGGAAATAATAAGGGAAAAGGCGGTTAACAAGACCTATCAGGAGGTTCCCCAGACGATAGCTGTAGAAATAGAGGAAATCACGGCCGGAAAGAAGAATAAAAAAATGGTTGTCATAAAGGCCAATATTATCGTAGACAGGGAAAACCTAAAGCAAATTATCATAGGGAAAGAAGGATCGAAGCTGAAACTGATAGGAAAGCTTGCCAGAGAAGAAATAGAAACTCTGCTCGGAAAGAAAGTTTACCTCGAGTTGTGGGTAAGGGTGATAAAAAACTGGAGAGACAGGCCGGATATATTCAGGAAATTCGGCTACGGCGATATGTGAAATTTCCCCGTCAGCGTTTTTTTCTTGAGCTTTTACCCCGTTTTTCCGGCTTCTGGTGTTTCATGTAGTTTTTAGTCAGCCGGTCAAGTTTTTGCAGAACGAGGTAATTTACCGTGCCTGCGGGATAATCCCCTCTTTTGCCTTTTGAGCCGGCGGGAACTCCGGTAAGTATTTCTATCCCCTCGTCAATGGTTTTCACCGCCCAAACGTGAAACATCCCTTTTTTGACGGAATCAATCACTTCGTCTTTCAGCATAAGGTGTTTGAGGTTTGTATGCGGTATGATAACTCCCTGTCTTCCCGTGAGTCCCCTGACCTTGCAGGTATAGTAGAAGCCCTCTATTTTCTCGTTGACGCCTCCTATGGGTTGGACCTCTCCTTTCTGATTTACAGAACCGGTTACGGCTATCCCTTGTTTTACCGGAAGGCCGGAGAGAGCGGAGAGCAGGGCGTACAATTCCGTTGACGAAGCGCTGTCGCCTTCAATTTCCTCGTACAGCTGTTCAAAGCAGATGCTGGCGGTAAACACGGACGGTTTGTCTTCGCAGTATTTTGCGCCTATATAGCCCGTCAGTATCAAAAATCCCTTGTTGTGAAGTGTCCCTGAAAGTTTTACTTCACGGTCTATGTTTATCATCCCGCTTCTCCCGGTGTAAACCTTCGCGGTAATTCTTGAGGGTTTTCCGAAGGAATAATCGCCGAGCGTAAGGACGGAAAGGCCGTTTATCTGTCCCGTGGCTTCCCCGTCGGTATCAACTATTATCACGCCTTCCCTGATAAGTTCTTCAAGCCGCTTTTCTATCAGGTTTGACCTGAATGTTTTTTCCTCAAGAGCCTTGTCAACGTGCGCTTTTCCCACCGCCTTGGATTTCTCGGAGACAGCCCAGAAATTCGCCTCCCTTATGATGTCGGCTATCTCGATGAATTTTGTGGTAAGCTTATCCTGCTCTCCGGCAAGCTTTGAACCGTATTCAATGATTTTTCCTGCGGCTTCCCTGTCAAGGTGCAGAAGATTTTCTTCACCGCATATCTTGCTCATGAAAGAGTTGTAGTTTGTAATTCCTTCGGCGTTCCTGTCCATGATGGTGCTGAAGTCCGCTTTGACCTTGAAAAGCTTCTTGAATTCCTCGTCGTATGCGAAAAGCAGGTAATAAAACATGGGATTTCCTATAAGAAGCACTTTTATGTCAAGAGGAATGGGCTGCGGCCTTAGCGTGGGGGTGTTTATGAGCCGGAACTGTTCGTTCAGGTCTTCTATCATAACCTCTTTGTTTTTGATGGCTCTTTTCAGCGTTTCCCATGAAAAGTAATTCTTGAGTATGTCCACTACCTGAAGTATCAGGTACCCGCCGTTTGCCTTATGCAGTGCCCCGGCCTTTATCATTGTGAAGTCCGTCACCATTGCGCCGTACTGCGGGCGGTATTCTATCCTCCCGCTCAAGTTGTACGAAGTTGGGTGAGGCTCCTTCACAACCGGCGCTCCTTTTGCTCCGGAATTGTCCATGAGCACGTTGACCTGATATTTATACATTGAGGATTGGCGTTCCGGAAGCTTTACTCCGGGCAATATTTCAACCTCTTTTTTTTCCTTGAATTCGTCGACGTTTATAATCATATCCTTTTCAACGTCGTCGAGATATTTCAATATCTCGGGAAAATTGCCGTAGCGCTCCTTCATCTCTTCAATCAGGGGGTTTATGGTATATTCGGCCGTTTTTATCTCGAGATTTTCAAGCTTCTCCTGTGCGGATTTTTCCATGGTCCTTATTTCCCGCGAGATGAGATTCAGCTGTTCGTAAAGCAGTTCCTGTTTTTTCTTGATGTCCGTTTTTGCCGCATCGGTTAGTTTTTCCACGTCCTCTTCCTCAAGAGGCTTGCCTTCAAGGGTGGGGATAATGACTATGCCTGACGGCGAGCGTTTTACCTGGAAATTTGCCGTTTTCGCCGAATTTTCAAGCTGTTCAAAAAGCTCCGTCCTCTTACCCTGAAAATCCTTGATTATCTGGTTCTTATGCTCTTCGTACAGCTGACTTTCAAGTTCCTTGGGAACCGCCGTCTGAAGTTCCCCTACGAGCTTCTCCATGTCTTTTTTGAAACTTACGGCTTTTCCCGGAGGGAGCCTTAGCGCAGTGGGATTGTCGGAATTTGAAAAATTATACAGATAGCACCAGTCGTCAGGCACCTTCTGTCCCTTCGCTATTTTTCTCACCGCCTGTTCAACAGAGGTTGTCCTGCCCGTGCCGGAAGCTCCGGTGATGAAGATGTTATATCCGTCGCTCTTTATCTTCAACCCGAATTCAAGGGACTTTTTTGCCCGTTCCTGCCCCACTATTCCTTCAAGAGGCTTTACTTCGGCCGTGGTTTTGAATTTGAAATCTTCGACACGGCATTCCCTTTTGAGTTTTTCCGCCGGGACTTCATATTTTTTCATGTGCGCTCCTTCAGGGTTGAATTGAAAATTTTATTAAAAACCGTATAATCATATTATATGTTTTTGCTCGGAAAAGTCAATTTGCTGACGGCTTTTTTGGAAATATTTCAGACAAAATAATGGAAGAAAAATATACCATATCCCAGGAAACGATAAAGAGGATGATAAGATACCTGCGGTATCTTGAAATTCAGAAAGATAAAGGCATTAAGGTAATATCTTCAAAAGACGTTACTTCCTTCCTTAATGTTCCTCCTGCGCAGTTCAGAAAAGACCTTTCCTTTTTCGGGGAGTTCGGCAAAAGAGGCGTAGGGTATGATGTTGACAGCCTTATTTTGACGATAAAAGAGATACTCGGTCTGAACAAAAGAAACAGCGCCGTACTTGTCGGGGCGGGAAGGCTCGGGAGCGCTTTAATCAAGTATCCCGGGTTCTCCGACATCAATATTGATATAGTCGCCGCTTTTGAAAATGATTCAAAAAAGATAGGCCAGTCGCTTAAAAATATAAAAATTTACAGTATAGAAGGCATAAGGGATTTTGTAAGAAAAAACAAATGGATGACAAAATATCATGAAAAAACATAAA
>CAYOWY010000066.1:0-5694 GCA_964407805.1 uncultured bacterium
ATGCGAGGGCGCAGGCAAATGATACTCCGACCATAAGCGAGCCCTTCAGCCCGGGATGGTTTGTTACTCCAATACAATCTATATCGGCAGGTTTTATCCCGCCCTGCTCCATCGCCTTGATGAATAGCCGGTCTATCCGTTCAAGATGCGCTCTGCTTGCAAGTTCGGGTACTATGCCTCCGTACCCGGAGTGGATGTCTTCCTGGGTGGCTATAAGATTTGCAACGATTTTTCCGTTTTTCAGAAGTCCTATTCCGGTTTCGTCGCAGGAGGTTTCTATTCCCAGTATTGTCATGGTCATTCAAGGAGGGATGAGACGGGCACTATTTCCACGCCCTCTTTTTCAAGTTCCGGTATGATATTCTGCAGGACTGCGATCGTACTTTTCCTTGCGTGGCCGAGACCTATAGCACTGCCCTGTTTCCTTGCTGTCTCAATAAGTTCGCGTATCTGTTTTTCTATGTACGCCGGGTCTGATTCGTTATCCAGAAATACATGTCTCTGCGCGGTTCTAATCCCCATTTCTTTAGCGAGAGTAAATCCCTTGCTTTGCCTTGTGGTCATGCTGTCCACGAAAAACATCTTCTTTGAACGCAGTTCTTTCATGATGACGCGCATCTTTTCTTCGTCGGCGGTGAAAGCAGAGCCCATATGGTTGTTAAAACCCCGTATCTGCGGATAGTAATCCTTCAGGTTTTCATTAAACTGGCGTATGATTTCCTCATCGGACATGGTTGTTTTAATCAATCCCTTGTCGCGGCACTCTGCAGGCGGCGCGGGCTCCATGGGGATATGCAGTATAAGTTCAAAAGTCTCCGTGTCCTTAAGCATATCAAAAATATCACTGCTGTACTGGGCTTTGGGAAGGATTGACAGTGTGAGCGGCCTGTTTATTTTTTCAATTTCTTTTATAATAGCCTTGTTCCATCCCACGTCGTCTATAATCAGGGCAATCCGCGTTTTTCCTTTTTCCAAGGGAGGGATTTTTTTCTTTATCACCGGAAACTCCGGCCGCTTAATAGATGGAATATTAAATCTATGTTTTTTATATTCTCTGAAGATGCCCGTCACCGCAAGCAGTATACACAGGACGAGAAACAACACGAGCGGCAGAAACGGCGACGGGTTATTCCCTTCAGAAAACCTGTTTTTCTTAGACATTATTGTTTAAGACCTTTTCCCGAAGGACTTCCACCGCTTTCTCAAACTGCAGGTCTCCGGGGTCTCCGGGCAGTATAAGTGAATCTTCCGGCATTTCAACCTTGATATCAGGCTCAATGCCCTTGCCTTCTATGCATACGCCGGAAGGCGTGTAATAATGAGCTATGGTTAATTTGAGGGACGAGCCGTCTTTAAGTGGTATCAGGTTTTGAACCGACCCCTTTCCGAAGCTTTTTTCTCCTACCGATGTTGTTTCTTTCATGTTGTCTTTTATCGCTCCCACCACAATTTCAGATGCGCTCGCGCTTCCCTCGTTTGTGATTAAAACCACCGGTTTCTTCCATACAGGGTTTTTCCTGCTGTTAAACGTATTCCTGTCGCTTGCTTCTCTCCCCTGCGTATACACTATAAGTTTTCCCCTGGGAAGGAATAATTCGCTGACTTCAATGGCCGATGACAGAAGCCCTCCGGGATTATTCCTTAAATCAAGAATGAGCCCTTCAATGTTTCTTCTGTTCAGGTCCTGCAGTACCGCCGACAGGTCTGCGGCCGTTCTTTCCTGGAAATCTCTTATTCTGACGTAAGCGAGATTATTCTCAAGGTCTTTTTCCTTGATTGACTTTACTTTTATTACGTCTCTCACGAGCGTGATTTTCTTGAGTTCCGTTGCACCTGTCCTCAATATGCTTATCGTGACCTCCGTTCCCTTTTTCCCCCGGAGTTTCTGGGCGGCTTCAAAGGTGGTGAATCCCTTTGTCGATGCGCCGTCAATCTCTATTATTTTATCTCCTGACTTTATGCCTGCGTTCCATGCGGGGGTTTCCTCAATCGGGCTTACAACCGTTATCACGCCGTCCTTAAGCCCTATTTCCATGCCTACGCCGTGAAATTCGCCCTTTGTTTCTATATGCAGTTCCTGTGTTAAATCAGGCTCAAGAAAAGAGCTGTACGGGTCAAGGGAGTTAAGCATGCCTTTCATTGCCCCGTATACAAGTTTTCTGTTTTCCACCGGTTCTATGTACTGGTTTTGCACGATTTTCATCGCTTCGATGAAAAGCTCAATATTTCTGTAAACTTCCTCTTCCTGCCTTCTTGCCTGTGAAATTTTTGCGTCGCCGCCTATTATGACGGCAAGAGCAATTACGCTTAAAGCCGTTAAAAAAACTTTCTTCTTCATTAAAGTTGCCTCCTGATTAAGTTTGCTAATCTTTAGAATTATACCCCTTATTAAAGTTCTTTTAAATATTCCAGCAAATTCTTCTTCACTATTGCGGGATTTGCCTGCCCCTTTGTTTTCCGCATTATCTGTCCTATCAGGAAAGAAACAGCCTGCTCCTTCCCGTTTTTGTAATCCTGCACGGCTTTGGGATTCTCTGTAACCGTCTCCTTTATAACCTCATTTATCCGGTCCTCACTATGTATCTGTGCGAGATTTTTTCCCGATATTATTTTTTCCGGCGCTATGCCGGTATCAAAAGTTTCCTGAAGCGCCTTCTTTGCAATTGTTCCCGTTATCTGTCCCCTCTCTATCATTTCTGCTATGCGTACCATGCTTTCGGGCTTTACAGGCGAATCGGCTATATCCGTTCTGTGCAATTTCAATAAAGAAGCGAGGTCTCCCATAATCCAGTTTGCGAGAATCTTCGGATTAGGATAGTCAGCGGCGCATTTTTCAAAATAATCCGCGGTATTCTTTCCTGAAGTCAGCACCTCCGCATCGTATTCTGAAAGACTGTAATCTTTTATGAAACGCTCTTTCCTTTGAACGGGGAGTTCTCCCACTTGAGCCGCTATCTTTTCAATCCATGAGGCGTCAAACGTGAACGGAACAAGGTCGGGTTCCGGGAAATACCTGTAATCGTGAGCCTCTTCCTTACTGCGCATCCCTTCCGTTATCTGGAGCGCGTCGTTCCACAGCCTTGTTTCCTGACGGAGGGTCTCCCCTTTTTTCAGCAGGGAAATCTGCCTGCGCGCCTCATAATCAAGAGCCTTTCTCACGGCTTTAAAAGAATTCATGTTTTTTATTTCGGTCTTCACGCCGAGTATTTCATCTCCTCTTTTCCTGACCGAGATGTTGGCGTCGCATCTCAAGGAGCCTTCCTCCATGTTGCAGTCGCTCACCTCCAGATATTCAAGAATTCTTTTCAGGCTTGCAAGAAACTTTTCGGCTTCCAGCGAGCTTCTGATATCCGGCTCTGTGACGATTTCAATCAGGGGCATACAGCTCCTGTTGAGGTCCACGGAGGAAAAACTGCTTTCTCCCTCCGGATGCAGGAGCTTTCCTGCGTCCTCTTCCATGTGAATTCTTTTAATCCTGATAGTGCGGCTGTCAATTGAAAGATATCCTCCTTCGGCAAGCGGTTCTTCGTACTGCGAAATCTGAAAGTTTTTCGGCAAATCAGGATAAAAGTAGTGCTTTCTCGCAAAACGCGAGAATGCGGCAGGCCTGCAGTTCAGGGCAACCGCCGCTTTCAATGCCAGTTCAACGGCTTTCCCGTTTATGACTGGAAGAGTTCCCGGCAGTCCGGCGCACACCGGACATATCTGGGTATTCGGAGCCGAACCGAATTTCGTTGAGCATCCGCAGAACATCTTTGATTCGGTCAATAGTTCCGTATGCACTTCAAGGCCGATGACTATCTCGTATTCTTCCATTCTTGCTCCGAACGCCGCTAACGTTATAAGGCAACTTGCATTTCCGTCACACGATTGTTATGCGATGGATATACATTGTATATCGCAAACGAAACTTGTATATAACAGGAACGGAATTCCTGTATAACCATTGTATCTCTGCAAAATACTTTCCGTGTGAGGAATTTTATTTTGATTGTTCCGCCATGGTTCTTCTCACCCTGTTGTTACGCCGGCTTTTATCGACGCCTCAAGGGTTTCTCCGGGGCCCAGCTGAAGCTGGTCCCCTCTTTTAACCGCTTCCGCAAGGTTAGGAAGGCTTGAGAATGGCTCAAGGGCAACGTTGTAATTGCGTCCGTACCACGGGTAGCTGTAGCTTCCTCCGCCGATTCGCCAGAACCAGATGTATCTGAATATTTCCGGCGGGAATTCCATTTTAAATCCAAGTTTTAACTTGTTGTTGAAAATCTCGTATTTCCCTTCCTCCAGTTCCGAGAGGAAAATAACCTCCGAAACGTTATCCTTTTCTCCGGGGCATACGCTTATATCAACCGCGCTTTTGCCGTCCGCTCCCATCGCCATGGGCCATGTGCCTGTTGTATGGCTTAGGTTGGTAAACGAAATCCCGTCGCCCTGCCCCACCGATATCTTCGCCTTTTTAATTTTTATAACGCAGTCGGGGGAAAGAAAAGGTTTTCCGAAGGCCGGGTGGTGCCCCCAAATGAAATCCATCTCTTCCCCGGATTTGTTTGTGACCTTTTCGTCAATGGCGACCACAGGGCTGTTCTTTTCAATTGATATTGTTTTTTCTATGATAAAAGGCGTTCTGTAAGTTTCCGTATGAAATTTCACTGACAGTTTATCCGCAGTGCTTTCCGTTACAGCGTATTTCCACGGCATCAGGGCAACCTCGCCGTGCAGTCCGAGGACGGCCCCTTTATACTCGCAGTTTCCTCCGCCATTGGGGAATATTTCCTGCCATCCTCCAGGATAGTAATCCATGAAGTTGCCGAGTTTGCCTTGAGCGGTTGTAACCAGCGAGTACGGCTTATAGACTGGAATCGGGCTTCTCCACATGAAATCCATGTCAGCGGGCTTGTAAAGGAATTCGACTATATCCGTTCCTTTGTCGGCGAGAATCTCAAGACGCAGGAGGTCGTTCTCCATTATCAATGCGGTTATGCCGTTCCAGACAAATTCCGTCCACCGGCATCCGCTATTTGCTGATAACATTTCCGAATCTCCTTGCGAGAAGGGACTCATCTTTCGGCAGATATCTTCTTGCGCCGGCAAAATTTCTTTTGAAGTATGAGTTTTCAAGAGAGGCGATGGTAACCTTTTTTTCGTTTGAACTGGCATGGATGAAATGACCGTTGCCTATGTATACGCCTACATGTCCGATGAATCCTCTCCTGTTGAAAAAGATAAGGTCGCCCTCTGCCAGCTCATCTTTTGAGACAGCCTCTCCCTCCTTGAACTGAAGATATGACGTATTGGGCAGGCTGATGCCTATGGTTCTGTAAACAAGCTTCGTAAGCGTAGAACAGTCAATCGACGTCTTGCCCGCTCCTCCCAATCTGTACGGCATGTCAAGAAAAGAGAAGGATTCTTTTATCAGCGTGTCGCGCAGTTTAGCCTCCTGGAGCATATTGGAATCCGATGTGCTGTTTTCGGTAACCGGCACGCAGGGAATTACAATTATCTGCCCTTCCTTGATATCTCCTTCGGAAAGCAGGTTGGTTTCCCTGATGTGCTCCGCCGTGGTATTGTATTTTCTCGCCAGCGCTTCAAGGGTGTCGCCCTTCTGTATTTTATGGTATACCTTCTCGGAAAGCTCTCCCATGATAGGTGAAGGCGTCTCTATGTCAGGGAGTCTGCGCGGCGTATTTATCTTCAGAG
>CAYOWY010000067.1:0-5642 GCA_964407805.1 uncultured bacterium
ACTTAATTATGACGACTCCTATTGCAGGGATATCGCAAAAACGCTGAAATCCAAAACGTTGTTTTTCAGCCGGAAAGAGATGCCGGAAAAAGGCGCATATCTGAAAGAAAATACCGTTTTTTCAAGCATGGACGGAGGCGGAGGAATCATTGAAACCGATAAAAGCAGATTGTGGGGTAAAGGCAATTCGGAAAATATAATGGCATCCGTTTTAATCGGACTTCTCTGCGGAGTGCGGGAAAACGCGATAAGAAAAGCGGTATATGGATTCATCCCCCTGCCCCACCGGATGGAAAAGGTTGCGGAAATAAAAGACGTACTGTTCATAAACGATTCAAAGTCCACAAACCCGCATTCAGTAATAAACGCGCTTGAAAGTGTTGAAGAAAAGAATAACGCTGTTCTTATAATGGGCGGGAAAAACAAGGACATTTCATTTGTAAGTGTCATCCCTTATTTCAAAAACAAGGTAAAACTGCTGGTTTTGCTCGGTGAGGCGAAAGAGTTCCTGTATGAAGAATTCAAAAACTGCGGAATACCGTTAAAAACCGCGGGCAGCATGAAAGAAATCGTCGGCATGTCTTTTCAAAACGCCTCGGCCGGAGATATTGTGCTCTTTTCTCCGGGCTGCGCTTCATTTGATATGTTCAAAAATTATAAGGAGCGGGGAGATGTTTTTAAAAAAGAGGTCAACTCTCTACTTTAGAATTTGGCTTTCGGCGGCCGCGCTGATTGCCCTCGGGAGCGTATTCGTCTTGAGCTCAAGTTCCGTATACGGAATTTCCCGCACGGGCAACCCCGCATATTATTTTGAAAAACACCTGATATGGCTTGTCCTCGGCGGAGCAGGAGTTTACATGCTCAATAAAATTGACATGAGGCACATTGAAAAGAACAGCCTTCTGATATTCCTCTGCTCCCTCGTTATCCTGCCACTGCCCAGGTTTTTCGGAGAATTGAGATGGATACGGCTGGGACCTTTAAGTTTTCAGCCCGCGGAACTCATAAAATTCACGTTCATCATTTACCTAGCCGATTATTTTTCCAGAAAAAAACCCGATGTACTGAAGTTTAAAACACTTATCGTTCCGCTGGTCGCGCTCATGCTGATAACGGGCATTCTCCAGATACAAAAGGACATAGGCACTTTTGCCATTATATTTTTCACCTTCATTCTTCTGATATTCCTTGCCGGAGTCAGGATCAAACACATAGCCGTAATCCTTTTGTCCGGCATTCTTCTTTTCGGAGCGATGGTACTTATGTTCCCCTACAGAATTCAGAGGATAAAGGCCCATTTTGACCACTCTGCCGATACACAGGGGGCCAAGTACCAGCCCCTGCAATCCCTCATAACGCTCGGTTCGGGAGGCCTTACCGGAAAGGGACTCGGATCGGGAGAGAGAAAACTGAAATTTCTGCCCGAGGCGCATAAGGACTACATATATGCCGTAGTGGGCGAAGAGATGGGTTTCATAGGGACAACTTTTGTTCTCGGGCTTTTTGCACTGATAGTTTTTTCATGTTTTACCGTTTCCAACATGACCTCCGACAACTACCGTAAACTGCTTACAGCAGGCATAGGCGGGCTATTCGGATTCCAGTTCCTTCTTCACGCCTGCGTTGTATTGAACATCGTGCCTTCAAAAGGAACCACCCTGCCCTTCTTCAGCGTAGGCGGTTCTTCGTTCCTGATAAACATTCTCGCCCTCGGAGTCCTGCTGAATATTTCAAAAAAGGTGTGCTTTGAAGAGCATCCCGACGACTTTGAGGAGAAGCGCATCTCCGTCCGCTGAGTTTAAGCCAGAAGATTTTCTACCTATTAAAGTCTGCTATGGACAAAGAGGTTGTTCGTCCATGCGCGGCGGCCTGCCGCATCTTCTATTTCAAAATACACAAACGGCCATTCCTCGGGAACAGGGATTGTTAAATCCTGAATGAGTTCACCGCCGTAGTTTCCCGTGCATATCCCCTGACCTCCCTTTCCGTTTTTTATCAAATGCGCTCCGTAGGTCGGCATAACCGAAGCACCTTTGGCGCGGGCAACCAGTATCCGCTGTGCGAGCACTTCAAATTTTTCTTTCACCTTTTCGTCTGCAACAACGGCATCTTCGGCATTGGCCGCCGCTTCCTTGAATTTGATGAAATTTTTTCTTTCCCCGAGTGGCAAAACCCTGATTTGTGATCTATCAATCTCTTCGTAAGGCATTTTAAAGGAATCTCCGTTTTAATCCTATGATAATCTTTTTCCTCCCTGGGCCAATTTTCAGTCCGATTAAAAGAGAATTACTTAAGCAGTATGGTTTTGAATTCCGCGGGTCTGAATTCAAGAGCAATGCGGTTACTTGCAATCTTCCGCCATCTTGCCCGCGAATTAAAATCTTCCCGCAGGGCGAAGCGGGAGAAACGGCCTTTGGCAAGCGTAACCGCGCAGGATGTCTTTTTTTGCGCAATCTCAACCAATCTTAACTGACAAATCCCGTTTTCCTCCGGCCTTATTGAATCAACCATTACGTTGTCCGTTGAAATAGAGAGGAGATTCGTCCCGCCGCTTTGAAAACCTGACTTCCGAAGGTCCCCGGGGAATAAGAGCGGCTTCTGCACTGCTTTCCTTGAAACATGGTACGCAGATAAGGGAGAGTATGGTTTCTCCAGACAGGCAATATGGTATTCAAAAACCAAATCGCCCTGTTGGTGGAGAGGACAGTTGGTATTCCACAGATTGTTAAAGGCATAAGAAAAAACCGCGGGAGATTCTATCTTCCGATAATACAATCCAAAATGATAATATGAGGGTTTGCCGAGTGCGATGAGGCACGCCTGCATTGACGTCAAGACCGCCTGAGAGTTATTATCCGAGATTGAAATAAAATCCTGCATCCCGAGGTTGTGATTGCTTGCACCCGGCAGGCGCTCCTCCGGAAAGCGGGTAACCTGCCCCTGCTGTTCCACGTCAAACCGGTAAGGCTTTTCCATTCGGAACGGGAAAGCGAAATAACAGGCTTCCTTATCCGGCTGATGAATCTTCCTGACACGGTTGCGTATGCGCAGACCGGTACCGTCAACGATATACTCGGTTTCAACTATAATTTCATTCCCCTTTTGTTTTACACGGCGCTCCGCGAGCATGGACGCGGTATATTT
Source organism: uncultured bacterium (assembly GCA_964407805.1). Taxonomy (GTDB): domain Bacteria; phylum Ratteibacteria; class UBA8468; order B48-G9; family JAFGKM01; genus JAFGKM01. Next base: position 3,145 of record CAYOWY010000067.1, read on the forward strand.
CCCATAGCCGCTTCCTTTTTTTGACACCGAAGAAACGGGAATTCTTTTCTGCTTAACAGGATCGTTCAATCCGTAGCCAACCTCCGTCGGGTTTTCCAGCACTCCGGATACCGCAAAATAACAAAAGTCGTTAAGTTGAAACTTCCGGCTGTCAACCCACTCTTTTCCGCGGGTGCGCAAAGAAACAACCGCTCCTGTCGCCGCGTCTATCTTTACAGAGATATCCGGACCTTTTAACGTCCAGTTCTTGGCGGCATAACGGGAAACGGCGACATCTTTATCGTCAACAATCCGGCAGACTTCAACCCCGTAAGAAGGTATATCCTTCAGCCATGCCTTGTGAAGATACCATATGGAATTGATTGCGCGGGATTGAACTCCGGCGGAGGAGTTGCGGGAAGTTAAAAGTTTTATCGCAGACTGCCGTGTTATAAATTCAACGGGACCGTCATATGTAAAGGAGTGAGGATTAAAAAACGAGACGGTTTCAGGGAAACAGGCATCTTCTGCGGACAATTCTATTGATTGCCTCTCAAGCGCCCGGTTAACCTGATGAAGAGACTCCTGAGCGTACCGCGTCTTGATTTCCCATGAATAACGGGGAAGATTAAAGTTCTCGCTCCATAAGGAACCATATTTTGCAAGTTTGTCACGCCATCCCCACATTGAAAGGCCGCAGGTGTGGTCGCCGTAGAATATAAAATTCTTCATTACACTCCGCCATATCTCACTTGAAATTCCCGCAGTCTTTTTCCGGCGGCTTGTTTCCAGCGCGGACCAGGCGGCAAGTAATCTGCGCGCCTGACGGTAGCATCCGGTGGCAAAAGCGTTTGTTATCGCATGTTCGGTCCATGAACAGGTCAATTCCCCTTTGACCAAAGGAATTTTCCCGGGATAGCGCTTCTGAATATCCTCAAAGAACTCCCTGCATGTCCCGATTTTTATTTCAGGATGCCGGTAATGGCGATTCCACAAATCTATCGCCTTAAGGATATTAGCATCATAGCCTCCGTTGTCTTTTGCGGCCTGCATCAATATCGTGTCAAAGGGATACCCGTCATTTTCCAGCCGTTTGCACAGCCGGTCAATATCACGGCGGCCTTCATGACCGAAAGACTTTTTATTATTGATTTCTTTGAGTACAGGATTTATCAGATATAAATGTCCGAACCCGTACTGGGCAGGCCCCATATCCACAGGATTCCAATTCTCCCTGTCATCGCCGATGTGATAATACAAAACACGGCTTCCGTCAGCACCTGTCAGGTAAAAAAGATGCGGCAGAGTGGTAAAGGGCAGCATCACCCGCCAACCCCCGCAGCCATTCACAATGTACTTAATACCGTAATACTTTGCAATCTGCGGTATGTTGTAGCTTAGCCCTCCGATATCGTCAATCATCAAAGTGTCAATGCCGGCTTTCAATGAATCAGCCATGCGGCAGTTCAGTTCAATGGAAGTGCACAGCTCTTCCAGATTGCATAACTGGGTTAAGGGTTGGTTGTAAAAACCGGTAAGTTCTATCTGCCCTTTCCGCAGAAAGATCTCAAGTTCTTTGCGTTCTTTTTCCGAAGCAACAGAAAGAAAGGTATCAAGCGGCCAGCCCGATTCAATCGTCCAGCGGAATTCAGGATTTTTCCGGCATATTTCAAGAACGGCGCGCAGATGCCTGATATGCTGAACCGCCACAGCCGCCGGCACGCCGGTATAGCCGATATCGGTATGTGTATGATGCACCACGATTATCTTTTTTATCCCGTCCATAAAACTTCTCCCTGATGGAAAACAACATAGCCGAGCTTTTTACCCGGCTATTTGAGAGAGGGTTACGTTGAGTTTGATGTTGATATTCAGCGGCAGACTCTGCCTGGTGGACGGTTTCTGGTCAGGCCCCGGAGGCATCTCAAACTTTATCTGAAGAATCAGGTCAATCACGCCCTCAAAATTTTTCAGTTCTCCCTGCTTTTCATCAAAGAGAAATTCTCCCCTGGAAGAATTTTTACCGGTAAATACGGCGATAACCTCGCCTTCCCTGCGGCGTTCTTTTATCGGCTGGTTTGACAGCAGGGATATTCTGGAAACGCTTTCTTTCCCCTCGTTATAAAGATAGGTGAATTTCAGGGAACACATTGGAACGCCCGGCAGGCTGAACGCCGGCAGGGTTTTTGTCCATCTCGTGCCGGAACGGACATCGTCCGGAAAATCCGGAAGTATCATCAATATCTGGGCAAGATTTAAAATACCAGGGCTTATCTCCGTTACGTTCAACATCTTTCCGTTTTTCCTTATCTCCATTATGGCAGTTGATATCACCTGCGATACTGCTGTTTCACTGCGGGTAAAGTCCTCTATCGCCATACCGTTGAGTTTTACCAGCGTCCTTGAAGGCGTCATTTTCATAGAAAAAACGTCCCCGGTCTGTTCAATGAGTTCCAGCTTGATTTTTCCCCTTGAGAGCACGCTGAACTGCTGGGCGGAAGTGCCCTCGTATTTATAGG
>CAYOWY010000068.1:0-5565 GCA_964407805.1 uncultured bacterium
ACGGAGCTTATTGCCAGCGACGGCGGCTCTACCGACGGGACCGTGGAGTTGCTTGAATCCATGGGAGTGAAGGTTCTCTTCAACAAGGAAAAGTATCCCGAGGGGAGAGGGCGGGGCAAGTGGCTTGGATATAAAAACGCAACCGGGGATATCGTTATTTTCATAGATTCGGATAACACCCTGGTTGAAAAGACATGGTTGAAGGAGATGGTTAATCCCCTCGTATCAGACAGCTCGGTAAATTTCTGCATATGCAGGATGGTGATTGTAAAGACGGACAAGGCGATAAACAGGTATTTGAGTTTCATAGGTACGGACCCTTTTGTGACGGATAAGTCAATTGATTCCCTTCTGGCTCTCGGCAGGCTGAAACTGAAGGATAAGGGAGATTATTACACCTATAAAATTACCAAAGAGAATCTGATACTTACCAGCGGATTTTATTTCACCATCTGGAAGAAAAATCTTGATATCATAGGCGGTTACACGCAGGACACTGACGTTGTGTTTAATCTTGCGCAAAAGGGCATTGCCAATGTGGCTATTGCCAAAAATGCGCACGTCCACCATCTTGTATCGGACAGCATAATCACTTTCACGAAAAAGAAATACTGGTGGGCCGACATATATTTCAGGATACAGATACACGGAAGGGATTTTCACTGGATACCCGCCGACAGGAAGGGACGGTTGAAAATTATGCTGAAGATAGTCAAGAACTTCTTATTTCTGCCCGAATTTGTTACGGGCGCAAGAATGTCCGTCAGATACAGGGAGCCGGCGTGGCTTCTTCATCCGGTCGTGGTGTGGCTCACGACAATGTCGTACGTTCTCGCCTATTTGAAAAACAAGATTTCGCAGGGATGAAAAGTTTTGCCCAAAGGTTTTTAAAATGATAAAAAACGGGAAATATGATGTTCTGATTTTAATGCTGATAACCCTTGCCGCGGGACTGACAGGGATAAGATGGGGAGTGCCTTCCCCGGAGCTGAACAACCTTTATTTTTCCCGGGCGGAAGTTACGGAAGAATTTCTGGCAGGCGTAGGAGGGCGTCCCGTAAAGATGCTGGATGACGACGACGCTTCCAAACTTCCGCGCTCGGTCTATAATCCCATACGCACTTATCATCCGGATGAATATTATATTATCAAAAGCATGGCTGTAATAAAACCGGGCGAGATGGATTTTCATCCGAGGCAGTTTTCAATAGGGGGGGCTTATCTGTATCCGCTGGGAGCGTTGATTTTTCTTTGCTCGAAGACGGGGTTTCTGTATCTTACAAGAGACATAGCCCATTATTTCGCGCATCCCGTAGATATCGCGCGTATATATTTTCTCGGCAGGTTTGTGACGCTTGTTTTCGGGATGGGTATTGTCCTGCTTGTTTACCTTACAGCGCATATTATCTGGAAGGAAAAGAGAACCGCTTTCCTTGCGGGGATTCTTACAATATTTTCTCCGCTGTTTCTGCTGAACATCCATTACATGTACGTTGATATCCCCGCAATTTTCTGGGTGATGCTCTGCATGTACTTTTCCGTCAGGTATTGTTCCGGGCCTTACCGGCATGCCCCTTTTCTCATGGGCGCTTCGGCAGGGCTTGCAGCGGGGAGCAAGCTTACCTTTATTCTCTCGTTTTTTATCCCCGCACTCGCTTTTCTTTTGACGGTGAAAAGAGATTCTGTCCGCAGGGCATTAAAGAATGTTTTAATGTCCGGTGCAGGTTTTGTTCTGCTGTTTGTGATAACCAACCCGTACTTTCTGTTTATTCTCAAAGAACTGTTTTTGGGCGCGGGAAAATCTAACGTCTCCTTTTCCTTTGAGCCGTGGTTTTATTTTCAGTCTCTCACCGCAGGCATGGGAGCGGTGCTGTTTTATTTTGCCGTTTTCGGAGTTATTTTTGGTTTAAGGAGAGATTACGGGAAGGAGAAAATTTTGCTGCTTGCATGGATTGTTTTCTTTTTTCTCATGCTTTCAAGTTCCGCCGGAAAATTTGCCAGGTACGCACTGCCGGTTATCCCTCCTCTGATTATCGCGGGCGCGGGTTTCTGGTTTAATCCTTCAGGAGGGAGGAAAATAACTGTGGTTTTGAAAAAAACGGCGTACGTGCTGGCTATTGCGTTCACTTTGGTGTACGGCACGGCGTACGAGACGCTCTTTGTCCGGGAAAATGTCAGGACTTCCGCCGGCAGGTGGATTAAGGAAAACATTCCGGCCGGAAGCAGTGTGGGCGTAACGGAGGTGCCGTGGCAGTTCCAGATGCCGCCTTTTGATTACGCCGCATATGATTTAAATGTTACCGGCTACGATTTTCCCGCGGCGGCCGAAAGGAAACCGGATTATTTTATAATTTCCTCGTTTCAGGCGCCTCTTCCGCCTTATCCCTTGAGATTGCAGAAAGAACGCATTGATTTTTGGCATGAGTTAATTAATTCGGGCATGTACAGGGAAAAGAAGGTTTTCCGCAAGGCTCCTTCCGTTCTCGGCCTTCATTTCAAGAGGGACGTCCTGCCGGAGGATATGATATATCTTAATCCCTCAATTGTTGTGTTTGAGAGGGAATCCTGACATGAGAAAGGTTTTTGATTATCACCTTCCTGACGGACTTATTGCGCAATATCCGCTGAAAGACAGGGAAAAGGCACGGCTTATGGCCGTCAGCAGAAGAGACGGTGAAATAAGGGAAGGCGTTTTTGCCGATGCAGAAGGTTATTTTGAAAATGGAGATGCGCTGGTATTGAATGATACCAGAGTCATTCCTGCCAGGCTTTGGGGATTCAAGGATACCGGAGGCAGGGTTGAGATTTTCCTTTTAAGAAAGAAGGAGCCGCGCGTGTGGGAAGTTCTCATAAGGGGAAATATCAGGGAAGGGCAATCCTGCCGTATTGAAGATATAAAATCCGCCGGAGGAGAACCGCCGGAATTCGCAAAAGTAACCGGCAGGACGGAAAGCGGAAGCTACATCGCGGAGTTTTCCGCCGAAAGCGACGAAAAGCTATTCGGCCTCGGAGAAACGCCTCTGCCTCCGTATATAAAAAGAAGCCCGACGGAAGAGGACAGGGATTATTACCAGACTGTGTATGCGGAAAAAAGGGGGGCGGTTGCCGCGCCGACCGCCGGCCTGCATTTTACAAGGGAGATGCTTGAGAGGATAGAGAAAAAAGGGGTAAAGATTGTTTTTATCACGCTTCATATCGGCTGGGCGTCATTCAAAATACTGAAGGAGGAAAAGAATACTGTCGGCGAGGAATTCAGGGAGATAACGGAAGAAGCCGCCGGTACGATAAATTCCGTAAAAAAATCAGGAGGAAGGATTTTTGCGGTGGGCACGAGCGTTGTCAGGGCTCTGGAAAGCTCCGTGCGTGACGGCCGCGTAGTTTCAGGAGCCGGCTGTACGGATTTGTTTATACAGGCGGGTTTTGACTTCCGGACAGTTGACGCTCTGATAACGAATTTCCATCTTCCGGGTTCGACTCATCTTTACCTCGTATGCGCTTTTGCAGGCGTTGACCTGACTGAAAAAGCGTATAAAGCCGCCGTGGAGAAAAAGTACAGGTTTTACTCTTACGGCGATGCGATGATGATAATATAGAAGGGAGATGTGAGACGGCGTTTTTTGTCATTGCGAGCTTTGCCCGCCGTAGCCATCCTACACTAAAGTTACGGATGGTAAACCTTGGCGCAGGAGGGCGTCTTATGCGCGGCAATCTCAACCTATTCTCTTCGTCTCACGTTTCACATTTCACAAACAAATGTTTAATTTCAAAGTGATTAAAAAAGACGGCAGAGCAAGAGCGGGAGAGATAACGACGTCTCACGGCGTTGTAAAAACTCCGTGTTTCATGCCTGTTGCCACTTTGGGTACGGTAAAAACGCTTTCTTCCGAAGACCTTGCGGGGGAGATAGGTGCGGAGATGATTATTGCGAACGCGTACCATCTGTACCTGAAGCCAGGCCTTGCCATAATTGAGAAAGCGGGAGGCATCCATAAATTTATGAATTGGAACAAACCGGTTGTAACAGACAGCGGAGGCTTCCAGATATTCAGCCTTGAAGACGTAAAGGTAGAGGAGGACGGCGTTCATTTCAGGTCAAGGATAGACGGCTCCGCCCATTACATCACCCCGGAAAAATCCATGGAGATACAGGGTATCATAGGGGCGGACATTATAATGGCATTTGATTACTGTCCAAGGGTATGGAATGACTACGAAGAGGTTAAAATCAGCGTGGATACGACGCTAAAGTGGGCGGAAAGGTGCACGGCTTCTTTTAATTCCGCAGGAGGTGAAAACCAGCGGCTTTTCGGGATACTGCAGGGGGGCGTCTACAGGGATTTGAGGGAGAAGTGCATTGAAAAGATGTGCGCTATGGATTTTCCCGGATTCGGGCTGGGCGGATTGAGCATAGGCGAACCGTTTGAAAGAACGATGGAGACGGTTGATTTTTCAGTGGGCAGTATTTCCGATGACATGGTAAGGTATTTCATGGGGCTGGGAATGCCTCTCCAGATTCTTGAAATGGTAGGGATGGGGATTGACCTTTTTGACTGCGGGATGCCTACTCATATAGCCAGAACAGGTTCTACGCTTACGTCAAGAGGGAAAATGAATATCAAGGCGGGGAAATACAAGGAGGATTTTTCATCTCTTGATGCGGACTGCAGTTGTTTTGTATGCCGCAATTATACCAGAGCGTATATCAGACATCTTCTGAACACAAACGAGATTCTCGGACTGCGCCTCAACTCCTACCACAATCTGTATTTCATAATGAGGTTTATGGAAGGTATAAGGAAGGCCGTTAACGAGGGAAGCTTTGAAAAATTTCGTAAAGATTTTGAAAACAAGTATAATATAACGGAAAAAGAAAGAAAAAGTGAGAAGAAGCAAGGTTGAGATTGCCGCGGGACTTCGTCCCTCGCAATGACAAGAATCGTCAGGTTGAGATTGCCGCGGGACTTCGTCCCTCGCAATGACAAAAAACGTCTTTTCATGTTTCACGCTTATAAAACAGGGGGGAGAAATGATATTAGCACAGGCAGCACCGCAGGGCGGGGCAATCTTAAGCCTCTTTCCGTTGATTATGATATTTTTCGTCTTTTACTTTCTTCTGATTATGCCGCAGCAGAAGAAACAGAAGGCGCACAAAAAGATGCTTGACGAGCTGAAAGAAGGGGACAAGATTGTCACCGTAGGCGGAGCGATGGGAGTAATCGGAAAAATAAAAGACAACGTTGTGACGATTGAATTCAAAGACGGCGTCAAGATAGATTATCTTAAGAGCGCCGTGTCCCAGGTGATGAAGCCGCAAAATGGATGACAGGAAACCGATTGAAGAGAAGTTCCCTCCACAGTATAATTCCAGGGGCATAGAAGACGGGCTGTACGATTTGTGGGAGGAAAAGGGATATTTCACCGCCTCAAGCCACAGGCCGGGCGGAAAAAAATACGTTGTTGTCATCCCTCCGCCCAATGTGACGGGTTCTTTGCACATGGGGCATGCTCTCAACAATACCATTCAGGATATTATTGTCAGGTGGAAAAGAATGGCCGGCTTCAACG
>CAYOWY010000069.1:0-5536 GCA_964407805.1 uncultured bacterium
ATATTTGAGAGAGTGGGGAAAATAAAGGATTTAATGATGAAAAGGGGGATTGCGGCGGGGACGCTTCTGAAAACAGACGCCCGCTTCAGAAACTGCCGGACTGTGCACAGGGGAAGATTATTATGAGAAAAAAAGCGTTGATACTTCTGGTGGCGGCGGGGATGCTTCTGGGCGGATGCGCGTACAACCGGCCGGGTGCACTGAAATTCCCGGAGTTGCGCGCCGTTGAAACCCCGTATTTCATCAGGGAGAAGCTGGATAACGGAATAACCGTTTTCCTTATGGAGGATAGGTCTCTGCCTCTCATAAACTTCCAGGCGTTCATACGCACGGGGACAATTTATGAGCCGGAGGAAAAAACAGGGCTGGCTGAAATAGCTTTTGAGGTTCTACGAACAGGCGGGACAGGCAAGATGTCCGGAGAGGAAGTTGATTATGGACTTGAACGGATAGGCGCCCGGATATCAACCGGCATTGAGAGGGATATCGCATCCGCAGGGGGACTCTGCCAGAAAGAAAATTTCCCTTTCGTATTCGGCCTCTTCCGGGATATTCTCTCAACTCCGGCTTTTGAACCGGACAAGATAGAACTGTCAGTCATACGGAAAAGAGGGGCGATAAGCCGGAGAAATGACGATATCTCTGATATCGCCGAAAGGGAATTCAGGCGGCTTGTATACGGAAAAAACAGCCCATACGCCCGCATAACGGAATATTCCACCATAGACAATATAAAGAGGGAAGACCTTCTGAAATTTCATGCAGAGCATCTCCGCCCCGAAAATATAACCCTCGGCGTATGGGGCGATTTTGAAAGTGCAGAGATGCTGAAAACCGTTAAGGAAATTTTCGGTTCATGGAGGGACAGCCGCAAAACACCTTCTCCGCATAGACCCGAAGTTGAGTTTCCTAAAACCGCTCCGCTCAACGTCATAGTAAAAAAGGACGCCACACAATCGGTAATCATGATGGGGCACGGAGGCATAAAAAGAGGCCACCCTGACTATTTCACTGCGGCTGTATTGAGCAGAATTCTCGGAGCTGGAAATTATTCAAGGTTTACAAGAATATTGAGGGAGGAAAAAGGGCTGGCCTATGAGGTATGGGCGCTTTTTATCCCTGAATATAATTACCCGGGGTTGTTTATGGGAAAAGCGCAAACGCGACTTGACAAAACATTTGAAGTAATCGACTTAATGAAGCAGGAGATTGAGTATGTCCGGCGCAGTATCACCGATGAGGAACTTTCAGTCGCAAAAGAAGGGATACTGAACAGCGAAGTCTTCTGGTCCGATACGAAAGACAAGATAATAACCCGGCTCATGCGCTACGAATACTACGGATATCCCTTTGACTACCCTGAAAAACTGATTGAAGGAGTTAAAAAAGTTACAAAGCAGGATGTGATAAGAGTTGCAAATGAATTGCTGCTGCCCGACAGCCTCACGATTCTTATCGTGGGCAACCCGGAGAAATTTGATTCCCCCCTCCCCCCCGGCACCAACATCATAGAACTGTCCCAATAACCTCTTTCTTTGCCTCTCCCCTGGGGGGAGAGGATTAAGGTGAGGGGGATATGTAAAGTCAAACCGGTTATATCCATAAGCGCGCTTTCATGGCATCAATCAACGCATTCAGCGCAAGCGCGGAAAACGCTTCCCTCATACTGCCGCACTTCAGCTCATTCTTTGCTTTCAGTCCGGCAAAGAAGGTCTGCTCTATCTTACCGTCTATCATCTCAAAAACCTCTTTCTCGGAAGTCTGGTTGCCGGACTTGGCGTTCCTCCATTCTATGTAAGAGGCTATCACGCCGCCGCTGTTTGCAAAGAAATCAGGAAGCAGCCTCACGCCGTTTTTAAGCAGATATTTTTCACCTTCTTCGGTCGTCGGGTCATTGGCTCCTTCAACCACAATCTTCGTTTTTATCTTCGGAGCGGTCTCCTTTGTTATGACGTTCTCCAGCGCCGCGGGGACAAAAACGTCGCTTTCAACAGAGAGAAATTCTTCCATTGTAACTGACTCGCCTCCGGGAAAACCCTTTACGGAGTCCCTGCTCGTCGGACAGTAATCCATAAGCTTTTCTATGTCTATGCCCTTCTTGTTATAAACGCCTCCTCCTATATCCGATACCGTAATTACTTTTGCGCCCATCTGCTTGAGAAAACAGGCCGTCCATCTTCCGACGTTGCCGAAACCCTGTACGGTTATCTGCGTCTCCTCCAGCTTTTTGCCCAGAATATTTTCCACACCGAGTTTGACCGCATGAGAAACTCCCCTGCCCGTTGCCTGCAGGCGTCCGGGAAGCCCCCCTATTATTACCGGTTTGCCGGTCACGGACTCCGCCCTGTGGGTTTCCCCGTAGATGGTAGCCATATCCTGCGGAGTACTTCCCATGTCAGGAGCCGGGATGTAGGCGCCGGAAGCAAGTTCCTCCCTCATCATATGCACATATTCCTTGATAATCGCTATGCGCGTGAAGTCGTCCACCTTGTAAGGGTCAAACTTTATCCCTGACTTGCCGCCGCCGAAAGGCAGTTCCATCAGCGCATTTTTATAGGTCATTATCTCGGCAAGGTTTCTCGTCTCATCCATGGATGCTTTGACGGAAAAACGGACGCCGCCCTTGGCCGGTCCCATGACAACGTTGTGGTAGACCACAAAGGCGTCAAAACATATAATCTCGTCCTTTGACATCTTCAGATTCAGCGAAAACTTTATTTCCTTTTCCGATTTCTCCAGCAGGGTTTCGGCCGCGGCCGGAAAATCTATAATCTCCTTCATCCTTTCCAACGGAATCAACGCCATTTTGGCCTCCTACAGATTTAATATTCTTTCTGCATTCTTTTGCGTAATGTCATCGTAAACAGCTGCCGGTATTATACCTCTCTTGAGTATATCCCTGAAGTAATCAACGATGGGCGTTTCCTGCACAACGTGGCACAGGTCGGTTCCGAACAGAAGCTGTTTTTGAAACTCTTTCAGAAACCTGTACCCGTACTCCATGTCCCTCGTTATCGCATTATACCCGCTTCCCGCAGACAGGTCGCCGTAGAGATTCGCGTATTTTTTCAGCAACTCCTGCAGGCGTCCCGGCGCCTTTACCGGACCCTTCGGATACCCCGCCCTCGTATCCTCCGACACGTCAGCGCTGATTTCAGACCAGAAAGCCATGGCGTGCCCGATGAAGATTGTCTCCGGACATTCTTTCAGAACCTTTTCCAGCCTCGGAAGACGGATGTCGTCAACAAGCCCGTAACTTCCTCCTATCCTGTCGTAAAGATGAAACAAGACGGGCAGGCCCGCTTTCCCGCACTGCCTGAAAAGATTTATGCACAAGGGGCTGTCAATGTGAATATTAGCGGTTACCTCGCCCATTCCTTTACAGCCGGCTTTTTTGTATCTGTTAATCAGGAAAGAAAAATCGGTGTCGGGAGAATTTCCTCCCGCCCGCGGGTCTATACTGCAGAAAGGTATCACCTTTTCGGGATTTTTCCTGTAAACCTTCAAAACGTCTTCCGTCCCGAAATGAAGATAAGACCCCTCCGGCCCTATGATTGGCAGGATTGCAAACCTCTCTATTCCGAGCTCTTCCATCCTTTTCAGAAGCACCCCTGCAGTTAAGGGCTTTTCACCCCATACCGTAAGCACGTGCGTGTGTATATCTATCATTTTTAGACTCTTTGAAAAGACTCTATGCTATCGTATTAACGTGCCTATTTTATCATATAATTAAGACGTACTGTAATACCGGTCTGAGAAAACGCACAGCATTTGTATGTTAAGATATTTTATTATCGCTAAATGTCTTGAGAATCAAAGTTTCTTTCCACAAGTGCATAAGGTCCGTCCGGCAACACTGAAATTTCAGGATTTCTCCCGAGCTTATCCGCTTCATTGGCAATTGCCTCTTCTATGCTGCAAACGTGGTGCGCCCTGCAGAGTTTTATCTCGGCATCAGAAAGACATGTAGAGTAAAGCATAATCCTGGCTTTTTTAAGAACCTTTGCGAGTTCCTCAACTTCCCACTGGTCCATGTGGAAATATCACGGTTGCGAAATCATTCGCAAAAAACTTTCAGAGTCGTTGTACAGCAAAAGAAGTTTTTTGAAATCATCATTGCCGATTCCGTCGGAGCATTCCGAGGCGCAGATAATGACACCTCCGTCCCTTACTGTAATAAAGAATATGAGATAGTTTTTGCCAGCTGCAATTCAATTCACTATTCAAAGCAGATTACCGCATATGTAGTGCCGCCCTCAAAACAGGATGAAAATACGGGCATTATGCATTTTGCCCACGGATGGGGAGGAAACCGTTTCCAGTATAGGGAAATGCAAAGGGATTTTACGGACCGTTACAATCTTTTCTGCGTTTCCACGGAATACCGCCAGAGCGGGTTCGACTTCAGTCTGGTTGCATGGCAGGATAAGACAGAAGCCGCAAATTCATGGCAATGAGGGGTTTGACAGCGCCCGCTTTGCATTTGCGTGCCAGCGGGCGATATCCTCAACGGGGATGTAATTGAAAAGCGGGTGGATTATCTCCCTGTAAGTCTGCATATCCATGGCGCTCAAGGCCTGCAGGGTGAGCAGTCCGGATATTTTCTCAAGATGCGGCAGGGATTCTTTCTCCTCCCATGCGGATTTGTTCAGCGGGCAGGCTTGCTGGCAGACGTCGCATCCGTAAATCCATCCGCCCATCTTCCTTTCCAGTTCCTTTTTCAATGGCAGCGGCGCCGCATAGGTAAGGTACGCTATGCACCTGTCCATACGCATCGTATACGGCTTTACAAGCGCTCCGGTCGGGCACGCGTCAATGCACTTTGTGCAGTCCGGGGGGCACGGAGAAGGGGGGAACGAAGGGTTATCCGGCTCAAGTTGCGCATCCACAACGTAGGTGACGGTGTTTATCCATGAGCCGCAGGCGCCGGTATAAGCGAACGTATTTTTGCCGATGGACGCCGCTCCAGACCTCACGGCGGCCGCACGGTCTGGCACCCCGCCCTTGCGGACCTTCATCCCCGCGCTTTTGAGAAAACCCCGGAAATTTTTGAGCATCGCATAGTCGGGATTTTCCGGCACCCTGCAGTCAAAAAGGTAATTCAGCCCTATATGCCCCCTGACTCCATCGGGAATCCGGTACTTTCCGTACCGCCTTATGCAAACAATGACTGATTTTGCCCACGGAAACCTTTCTCTTATCAACGCCCGTTTGTACATCGTCCCGTAAAGCGGCCCGGCTTCAGGGAATTTCTTAGCGAGATTGTCCAGCGCGGCCGAGTACTCCGGGAAATCCTCCGCATCCGTTATCCCGCACGCCGCAAACCCCGATTTAAACGCGTATTCCTTTATCCTGTTTTCCGGATTTTCCATATATTACAATTTTTCCATGCCTTGCCGCTTAAGTCAAACAGACTGAATCCCGTCTTTTCTTCACATCTGTCCTTTATCCTGCTAAAATATGCATATGAAAGACAAAATACCTGATTATGAAAGAGAGGTTTTTCTCCACTGCGAAGAGATAGAAAAATGCAATC
>CAYOWY010000070.1:0-5524 GCA_964407805.1 uncultured bacterium
ACTTTATAGTGTACCTTATCGGTACACAACTGTCAACGGAAAGTGTATGGATGCCGTCATCAAGCACTGTTAAAGTTCAGGACGAATTTTCAACGGACAGTCCGTAATTTTGACAAATATGGCCGCAGGGAGTAGAATTTACGGAAGAAGGGGGAGATAAATGAAAAAAGTTGAGATATATGATACCACTCTGCGAGACGGAGCGCAGGGGGAAGCCGTTTCCTTCACACTGAACGACAAGCTGAAGATTGCGGAAAAGCTTGACGAGTTCGGCATTGATTTCGTTGAAGGCGGATGGCCGGGTTCCAACCCCAAGGATATAACGTTTTTCAGCCGTGTGAGGAACAGGAAGTTTAAAAATATAAAGATAACGGCGTTCGGAAGTACGCGGAGAAAAAACTTTTCTGCGGAAAAGGACCCGTTTCTCGCGAAGCTTCTTGAAAGCGGCGTTGAGTATATCACCATATTCGGCAAGTCGTGGGATTTGCATGTAAACGAGGTTTTAAGGATAACCCCCGACGAAAACCTGAAACTGATAGAGGATTCCATAAAATTTCTTGCAAAGAACGGAAGGAAGGTGTTTTTTGACGCCGAACATTTTTTTGACGGATATAAAAGGAATCCCTCATATGCTCTTAAAACACTTGCCGTTGCCGAGGGAGCGGGAGCGGAAAAGATAATTCTCTGCGATACCAACGGCGGTTCGCTTCCATTTGAGATAGAGGGAATTTCAAAAAAGGCGTTGTCTGCGGTAAGGATTCCTCTCGGGATACACTCGCACAACGATTCAGGGCTTGCCGTAGCAAATTCCGTAACGGCTGTAAAGACGGGACTGCTTCATGTGCAGGGTACTATAAACGGGATAGGAGAGCGATGCGGAAATGCGGACCTGTCGGTCATTATCCCGATACTCCAGTTGAAGATGGGATACAAATGCGTTGACGGGAAAAATCTCGTTCACCTCACGGAAGTTTCCCGCTTCATCTATGAGATTGCAAATATCGTGCCCCTGGGCTCACAGCCGTTCGTGGGATTGAGCGCCTTCGCCCATAAAGGCGGGGTTCACGTGGATGCGGTGAACAAAAACCCCGAAACCTACGAGCACATATCTCCGGCCGAAGTCGGAAACGAGCGCAGGATCCTGCTGTCCGAACTCTCGGGAAAGACAACGATATTGCAGAAGGCGAAAAAATACAGGCTGGACGAAAATCCGGAAATTATCAAAAAACTTCTTGACAATGTTGCGACGCTGGAAAACGAAGGGTACCAGTTTGAAGCCGCCGAAGGCTCCTTTGATATAATGGTGAGGAAGGCTCTCGGAGAATATAAGAAACTGTTTACCATAGAGGGATTCAGGGTTATAGTTGAAAAGAGAGGGAGCAGGGTCGTTTCCGAAGCTACCGTAAAGGTTCGCGTTGATAAGGCGGTTGAACACACCGCCAGCGAGGGAAACGGTCCGGTAAACGCGCTTGACAACGCCCTTAGAAAGGCTCTGGTGAAATTTTATCCCGAGATAGAGTCAATGAAGCTTACCGATTACAGAGTCAGGATTCTGCGCCCCGAAGAAGCCACGGCTGCGGTTACAAGGGTTGTCATAGAAACGATGGATGGGAGCGAGACGTGGGGCACCATCGGGGTTTCGGAAAATATTATTGAAGCGTCATGGAAAGCGCTGATTGACAGCATCGAATACAAACTGCACAAAAAGCGCGGGAATGAAATAAAGGATAAATAGAATTCTAATCCTGCGGAGCTTACTTTCCGGAAGGGCGCAGAAGAGCAGAAGGGCATGTCTTTTTTATCTCTTCAAAATACTTAATGTAAAATTCCGCAAGTTCCGGCGATTCTATCATTACTGAAGCCTCATTGTTTTTTTCCATTGCCGAAAACGACCAATTGGCGCTCCCTATCACCACAATCTTTTCGTCTATCACCAGAAGTTTTGCGTGCGTCGTTTTTTCAGGCGGGTCAAAGTATACCGTTATCCCGCCGGCAGAAAGGTGCATGGCGGTCTTCAGGTTCTCGGTTGAGGAATGCGAATCCCTGCTGTCCCCTGACTGGTCGAGGATTATTTCTACATTGACTCCCCTTTTCTTCGCTTTTATCAATTCATCCATGAAGAGATTGGTAGGGCTTGTGTCTTTGTATTCCGGATAATAGCTTGCAAGGAACATAATCATGTAAACGGATTTTTTCGATTCTTTGAGCCGTTTCATCAGAAGTTCCCTGTAATCTTTGTTATTCGCCGGAGATACCGTGGCTTTAAAAACCTCGGATGCGCCGGGACGCGCAAGCGTGAAAGTCAGGAGCAGCGTCAGAGTTATGATGTATTTACGCATTTTTTTAATATCACATAAATTCCGACATAGCAAAATTTGATCAATATATGCCCAACCGTGCGGTCTTCTTCAGACGGGACACTTGCCCGCCCCGGCGAGGCGGTCCGCGTTCGGCTTCTTTCGTCGCTCTGCCCTAAAAGAGCAGGGCATCCGTGCCCGCTCCTCAAACAGACGCCCGCTTCAGAAACCGCCCGGCAGGGCGCTGGCAGAGATTCTGTTCTTATAGAAATATTTATACTGTTACTGGAATTTTTTGATGGCGGAGCGCAAATCGATTTTTTTGCTGTACAACGCCTTTCCTATGACAACTCCGTCAGGTTTACGGCCGAGTTTATGCAGGGCTTCAATGTCGGCTTCCGTAGTTATTCCTCCGGCAGTTATGACCTCCGCCGGCTTATCCGTACCCCTGTTGATTTTATCAAGGATGTTTTTTACCGAAACCGTATCGATTCCTTCAAGCATTCCGTCTTTTTCCGCGTTGGTGATAAGGAACCTCCGGTAGCCCTTTTCCATGAGTTTTTTAATCATGTAATGCGGGGTAAGGGGGACGGAGACTTCCCAGCCGCTCAATGCCGTTTCATCTTTTCTGTAGTCTACGGCGACGATTATTCTGTCTTTCATTTCGCCTTCAATCCTGCTTATGAGGTCAAATTCAGGAATCTCCGTATCTTCGCTGAAATTTTTCCCTCCGCGCTGGTAAAAAAGCTTCAAGTCGTTTTTCGAGAAACCCTCTTCCAGAACGACGGGTATCAGCATGGAAGTCCCTATTATTATAAAATCAATTCCCCGTCCGATGAAATTCTTAACCTGTTCATACCTTCTTATTCCGCCGCCTATCTGTATCCTGCAATCCCTGTCGTAAATATCCCTTGTTTTTATTATTCTGTCGAGCGTCTGTTCTTCCTCCGTCAACTTACCTGTCTGGGCTCCCCAGAGGAATATCACATGCAGGCGTTTTGCGCCGGCTGCAAGATAGTTTCCCGCGATGTCCTGCGCATTGGCGTCATACCGGGTAATTTTGGTGAAATCGCCCTTTGACAGCCTTACAACCTCATTTCTTTTTAAATCTATTGCGGGAATAATGAGCATTTTTCTTAATCCTCTCGGTATGCTTGCATTCCGGATAATTGGGGCATCCGTAAAATGCGCCGAATTTTCCTTTTTTAACTACAAGGGGTATTCCGCATTTCGGGCATGCCTTGTCTTCCGATGCGACCTCTTCATTGATTATGGAATCTTTGTAGGTGCATTTTGGGAAGTTGGGACATCCCAGGAACATTCCGTATCTCCCTTTTTTGACAACCATCGGGACTTTGCAGTTCGGGCACATTTTGTCCGCCGCAAGGATTTTATTGAATATCTCGTTGTATTCCGGCCCCCTGCCTTTAGCTTTTTCCAGCAGAGGTTTGTAATCTTTATAAAATTCATGAAGAATTTCAGTCCATTTCATTTCGCCTTCCGCTATTTTGTCAAGGTCGTCCTCCATCCTTGCCGTGAAGTCTATTTTTATTATGTCAGGGAAAAACTGCATGAGTATTTCATATACAACCCTGCCTATTTTTAAGGGCACCAGCGCGCGCTTTTCCGTTTTTACATAACCCCTGTTGAGGAGAATGGATATCGTGGGCGCATATGTTGAAGGCCTTCCGATGCCGTGTTTCTCCAGAGTCTTGATTAAGCTTGCTTCCGTGTATCTCGGAGGCGGGTTTGTTTTATGCTCTTCCTTGACATAATCGGCAATATTCAAGACTTCGCCTTTTTCAATTTCTGCGGCGCATTCCTCTCCGGTGTCTATCTTCATGTCCCACAGCTTCATGAATCCGTCAAACCTGACCGTATTGCTCTCCGCCGAGAATCCGTATTTTCCGTTTTCCGCGGAGATTTTTGTACTTTCAATTTCCGCTTCTTTCATCTGACTGGCAATGAACCTTTCCCATATCAGCCTGTAAAGTTTGTACTGCTCTTCTTTCAGGAAAGGCTTCATTTTTTCGGGCGTTTTAAGCGCAGACGTCGGCCTGATTGCTTCATGGGCTTCCTGGGCCGAAGAAGACTTGCTTTTGTAAAAATTGGGTTTTTCGGGAAGGTATTCCTTTCCGAAGGCATCCCCGATATATTTTATTACCTGGTTTTTTGCCGGCTTCGCAACCGAGGGAGAGTCGGTTCTCATGTAGGTAATCAGTCCCATGCTGCCTTCTCCCGTAGCGACTCCTTCGTATAACTGCTGGGCGACAGCCATTGTTCTTGAGGATGAGAATCCGAGTCTGATGGAAGCTTCCTGCTGGAGCGTGCTGGTGATAAAGGGAGGGTATGGCTTTACTTTTCTGGTTGTTGTGTCTTTTCCCGTGACGGTCATGCTTTTTTTCTTCAATTCTTCAAGGATTTTATCAACTGCTCCGGGCTCCTTTAATCCGTACTTTTCAATCTTTTTACCGCTTATTTCCGTCAGTTCAAGGGAAATGCTTTTTCCGTTTTTCTCCCCGTTCGCTTTTACCGTCCAGTAAACCTGCGAAACGAAGCCTTCAATCTCCTTCTCCCTTTCCACTATCAGCCTTAACGCCACGGACTGCACGCGTCCGGCTGAAAGCCCTCTTCCGAGGAAGGGGCTTATCGTATATCCGACAATCCTGTCCAGAATTCTTCTTGCCTGCTGGGCGTCCACAAGGTTGAGAGAGATGGAGCGCGGTGAGCGGAACGCCTCCCGTACGGCTTCCGGAACGATTTCATGGAAAGCAACGCGTTTTATTTCAGACGGCTTTTTGCCGATGATGTGCATTATGTGCCATGCGATGGCTTCGCCCTCTCTGTCTTCGTCGGTCGCAAGGTATACGTTATCATGTTCACCTGCCGCTTTTTTGAGATTTGCAGCAACTGTTTTCTTGCCGGGTATAATCACGTACTTTGGCTCAAAGTCCTTTTCTATGTTTATCCCCATGTCTTTGTCGGGAAGGTCCCTCACGTGTCCCATGGTCGCCATGACTACGTAATCGTTTCCCAGTATCCCGCTTATGGTTTTTGCCTTTGTGGGAGATTCAACTATTATCAGTCCCTTTTTCATCCTTGTCTTTCCTCCGATGTTTTTTGTCTCACTCTTGTCCAAACGCCATACGCTGTCTTTAATCTAACGATACATTATATTACTTTTTCCCAATATTCAAAATCAAGCGATTTTTAAAACCGTATAAAAA
>CAYOWY010000071.1:0-5494 GCA_964407805.1 uncultured bacterium
ACTATATACAGCATTATAAGAAAAGGAGCTTCCAAATGTGAGGATATAGTTCTGGTCATCGCCAACCCCGTAATATTCTTCATGATTATTTATATCCTGCTGGAGAACAGGGGATTTACGGGCATACTGCCCTGTATCCCGCTCTGCATGGCCGCTTACCATTTCATTCTTGCCGGCACGATAAGAAAAGTGAACGGCAGGGACATTTTCCTGTATTATTCGCTTGTCGGCACAGCCGTTGCGCTGTTGACTCTGCCGGTACCCATGCTGGTTAAAAATTACTGGATAACCGCGGCATGGGGGGCTGAAGCGCTTATTCTCCTGGCCGTCGGTTCTCTGATGGACAGGAAGTCGCTCCGCCACGGCGGCCTGGCAATCTTCTTTCTTGTGGTTCTGCGACTGTTCATTCTGGATTCCTCGATACCGTACAGCAGAATCGCTGATTCTCTCATATTCCTGAACCTGAAATTCCTCGCCCTGCTTCTCTCTTCCTTTTCTTTCGGGATGGCAGGCTTTTCTCTGGGCAGACTGAAAAACATCACCCCCGAAGAGAAAACCTATTCAGTCCCTCTCTGGACGGTATCCGCCATAGCGTTGTTCTGGATAGCAAACGTTGAAGTATTCTCTTATTTTTCAAGTCAGAAATGGATGGACGGAATAGAATGGATTTCCACAACCGTCTTATGGGCTGTTTTTTCCTTTTTGCTTCTACGCATTGGGGTGAAAGAGAAACTTGCTTCTTTCCGCACGGCGGGATTTATTCTCATTACTGCAACTTTCATCAAAGCCATAGCGGACTTCGTCTTTACCTATCCCTATGATCACGGCTTTCCTCTACTCTTTAACCTTAAATTCCTATCCGTCTCCGCGGTTCTCTTTACCATGGCTTACGGCGCTTTCTTATACGGCTCGGAGAAAATGGAAAAAACCGAATTTGAAAAAACGGCGGTCATTTATTTGTGGACGCTATTTATTATCCTTCTCTTCGTGGAATTGAACATTGAATCCATTTCGGCTTGTTCCGGGGCATGGAGCATGGGCGAACAGAAAACAACAACCGCTATATCCCTGCTCTGGGTACTGTATGGCTTCGGACTCCTCATTGCGGGAATAGTAAAAAAGGCGCTTCCTTTGAGGGTTGCCGCCCTGTCTCTTTTTGGTGTCACGCTTCTGAAGATAGTGTTCGTTGACATGCAGTCCATCGGGCAGATTTATAAGATTCTTTTACTGCTCGGTATCGGCTCAATCCTTCTCATATGTGCATACTTTTACCGCAGATACCGCAGCCGCCTTGAAGATTCCCGGAGTGAAGAAACTCCCAAATGAAAAACGCCGGCGAATCAGGGGGATATGTATGAAGGATATTTTCTACGGGAGATTTTAAATGTTCCGCTATCCCAGAAAGTTCCTGTAGCTTGCCGTTTGCAGTATGTAGTCAATAAGATTATCTGTTTTGTTTGCATCCAGAGAATCAATTATGCAGGATGTTAAATCCTTATACTCCTTGTCAGAATTGAAATTTAAATCAAGTCTTTTCAATGAATCTTTTATCTCGGGCGGCAGGAATCCTGACTCCGGATTAAGATATTTAATTGCATCGTTTAAATCCTTTTCAAAGTTAGCATAAATCCTCTTGATAAACAACATATCGTTTTTGTTCAGAGCGCTTAAACCGAGTATCTCGGGGGGTAAGCCGATTGAATAAAGAGCCGCCGTGAAAGTTATTGCTCTCGGCAGTGTGATTCGTCCGATATTGCGGGAATAACCGAAGAGCCCTATATGCAATTTTCTTTTTCTCCTGCTCGGAATATATTTTGCCGCCCTGTTGATTACAGGGGCAAGATTCCTTATTTGTTTCCGGTATTCACTGATATATTTGGAACAAATTTTCAAGCATCTCTTTTCATCCACATCATCTGGCGTAGACGGCGTATTGGCATGCAGGCCTCGTATCCCTTTTATCACTTCTTCAGGAGAATAGTCATACTTGAATGACGACTGGATGCTGAATGTATGAACCGAAGGGTACTCTTTTATGACTCTATCTACAGTATGAGGTTTTAAGTTCCCTCTGAAAGGTGCGGATCCAACGCCTATTATGGGATATATCTTGATATTAATTTTTTCTGACAGTTCATACAGGCGGCAAAGGGCTATCTTGTTTAAAAGTACGGCGCTTATAAGCCCATAATTCATGGCGGGGTCGGACCTGGCAAGAAAAACTCTCTGATAATCAACCTCTTTATCCATGAGATATTTCTTTGTTATTTGATGGGCATTCAGCATATGTTCGCTGTCTTCAAAAAGCGGTATAACGTTAATTTTTTTTGGTTTAAATTCACCTATCCATTCCGCAATCGTTATATCCCCTTTCTTAAAAGGCGTGTTTTTTTTGCCTACAACAAAATCAGAATAATATCTGTATATTCTGTCAAGACAGTCGGCGGAAGCGGTCATGGGAAGGATTACCTCAAATATGGGTGTTGCTTCTCTTCCGTAAAAGAGCTTTGCCGCATCAAATGACCTGGGAATGCTCTCAAGGGTTTCCAGCAGTATTTTACCCTCGGCTTTTTCAACCGTGGGATTGGGTACTCTTAATGTCACAAATACGTCTTTGCCCAATTGTGTTTTTTTAAAGAAATGTTCATATTTGGTTAGAAGTTTTTTCACGACATAATTGTCAACCTCTTTTCCTTCGCAATCCCACATTTGCTCATCGCAGCATAAATGGGAGAAAACATAATAGGCTTCCTGAATTTCATCTTCTCCCGCAAGTTCGTTGTCGTGCGCAAAAAAAGGCAGTCTTACATTGTCCGGATGCTGTGTTGACATGCACTTAGGTACTTTGTTCATTGGTTTTTGTACGTGCGGGTCCTTTAAGTTGATAGAATGCTGTTGCCCCTCCGATTAAAGCCATAATTCCGGCGGTTGCGAATGCTATAAGGTAATTACCCATCGCATCGTAAATTATACCTCCGAACCACGGCCCGATAAAACATCCCATTCCGTAGCCGATGAAAACAAACCCGTAGTTTATCCCGAAATTTTCAACGCCGAAATAATCGCAGGTCATGGCAGGATAGACGGAAAGAAAGCCCCCGAAACATAGGCCTATTATTCCCGCGGCGGCGTAAATTAAGAACAGTGAAGGCAGGAAGCTTAAAAAAAACACGGCTGTCCCGATAATTAAGAAAATTGATACAAGGGTTTTGCCTGTCCCCATCCTGTCGGAAAGGGCTCCTCCTGAAATTCTTCCCAGGCCGTTAAACATGGCAAGTATTGTAACGGCAAAAGCTGACTGCATGGCTGAATACCCCCTGTCTCCTAGGAAAGGGATAATATGGCCTATGGTCATCATTCCGGCCACCATGGCAATGAAGTATGTTAAAAAAACGAATCTGAAGGTTTTCTCCCTCAACATCTGAGAGGGAGTGAAATCAACATTCTTTTTGCAGGCAAAAGTTCCGTTTCTATTCAGGGCCGGAACCCAGTTTTTAGGCGGAGTTTTAAGAAAGCATGAAGAGAATGAAATTAAGGCTCCGAAAAAGATTCCGTAAATCAGCATTGTCGTTCGCCACCCGTAATTGATTATCATTTTTGTGCCGGCCGGCGCCAGGAACGCCGAGCCGAATCCGAAACCGAAGATGATTATGCCGGTCACCATGCCCTTCTTATCGGGAAACCACTTTATCCCCGTAGATATGGCGGGCAGATAACTTAAGCCGGTTCCGATACCGGCAAGAATCCCATAAGTCATATAGAGCCACAGAAGGGATTTTGTGAAAGATGCGAGTATCCATCCCGCACAGACAAGGATGCCTCCGGCAGCCGCCGTCATCCCGGGACCTATCTTTTTTTCACATAAGCCGCCGATGGGCATAAATACGGAGAAGGTAAGAAGGAGGACTGATACGGCCAGAGAGACAGATGCCCTTGTCCATCCGAATTCTCCGGATATGGGTACAAGAAAAATGCCCCATGCGTAAGCCACGCCAAGGCAGACGATAATCAGAAATCCCGCTATTACGATAAGCCAGCGATTATTTTTCCCCCGGATATTTGCTGTTCTATTTATTTTGGGACCTCACAATATGTTGTGCTTCAGCAACCTTTTCTTTGATTGCCTGGTATCCATAATGAATCATGAGATGATCCAGAAGAACCAGCGCCGTATAGTTTTCAGCCACAGGCCATATCCGTCCCACGATAGTCGGGTCGCGCCGAGTTATGGCCGCGAGCTTTTTATTCTCAAGGGTATACTTGTCTACGGTCACCTGCGGCTTGTCAATGGTCGGCGTGGGTTTAACGGCAAGGCGCACTACTAATGGCTGTCCCGTTGCCAACCCCCCTGTTATCCCGCCGGCGTTGTTTGACAGGAAAACGACTTTCCCGTTTTCCGAACGCATGCCGTCGTTTGACTGAATGCCTGTCATGTCCTTAACCGCAAAACCTGCGCCGATTTCTACGCCCTTGACCGCGCCGATTCCAAGCATGCGGCCCAGTTCGGCGTCAAGCTTGTCAAAAACCGGTTCGCCAAGGCCTGCCGGAACGCCCAGAGCAACTACCTCCACAACTCCTCCGGAAGAATCCCCTGTGGCTGTTATCCGGTTGGCGGCTTCCAACATAGCCTTTGCGGCTTCCTTATCGGGGCAGTTGATGACAGGATGCACGCCGTACCTTTCATATATCTCTTCATCTGAAAAAACTGGAGTTTTGGCTCGGATACCGTCAATTTCGTTTTCAATCTCCGCAAAAATACGCGCCTTTTCAAGAAAACGCATTTCCATGTTCACGCGGCCATTGACGTATATATCCTGATAAAATAGATCGGTATCGCGCCGCATGCGCTTGTAAGATTCCGTATTTGTAAAGGCTGATTCGTAATCCGGCTCGGAACACCGTTCGCCGGCCAACTCTTTTATGTATGAAAAAACCCTGATGCCGCAGTACCCGAGAACCTTCTTTGCGACATACCCGGCGGCAACGATAGTTGAAGTATATCTGCCGCTGAAGATTCCCGCCCCTATGGCATCGTCATCCAACCCGTATTTGATGAATGAAGCGTAAGATGCGTGTCCGGGTCGCGGCGTACGGTTGGTATCCTGATACTGCTTAATATGTATAAAATGCCGGTCAAGATTGGGGATGAGAACCGTCAGGGGCGTGCCGTTTGTATGATTTTTGTTGCCCGCGCCCTCCACTGTGTCGGCGGCATTAAGCCCTGTATATATAATGGGCAAATCGGGCTCCTTGCGGGGACTGGACAGTTCATCCGCCCCCGGTTTGCGAAGCAATAAATCACCGTAAATTTCCTGCTCGCTCAACAGCATCCCGGGCGGAACTCCCTGCACAACCGCCGTGAGTCCTTCCTGATACGACCCTCCCGCAACCGTAACCTGCAGGCATCTGCCTAAAGTGCATCCGACCATTTTTTGCCTCCCATGTTATTTCCTGAAATCCCGTAAAAAAACTTATTGCCATAAAAAAAGCCAAC
>CAYOWY010000072.1:0-5470 GCA_964407805.1 uncultured bacterium
TGTCTGGTTTGTGCGTTAACCCCAGTTTTTTAGCGTCTTTGTTCGAAATAAAATATCCTAACATGATTTAATACCAGTTATTGTTTTTATAGATATGGGTTCTCCAAATAATTTCACATCCACTTCTGGTTCTGTAATAGGAATTTCAGTTTCTACGTTTGCCTCGCCAAATTTATAGATTAGCAAAGCAACTATTATTCTCTCCCTAATCGAGCCAACCTCCATTCCTGTTTTGCCCGCTCTCGAGCTTTCCAATTCCGCAAGTTGGAATAAATAGGGCAAACGTTTTTGTATCTTTTCCAAAAGCTGTTTATCTTCAAATATTTTTATTAAATTCCCTGCCATTCCCTATCCTTTTTAAATATCCAGATTTTTGACTTCCTTGGCAAATCTTTCAATAAACTCCCTTCTCGGTTCAACTGCATCGCCCATGAGGACCGTAAAAATATCCTCCGCCTTGGCGGCGTCTTCAAGGGTAACTATCTTCATCCTTCTCGCATTGGGATCCATTGTTGTTTCCCACAACTGCAGGGGGTTCATTTCTCCCAGCCCTTTATACCTTACAATATTAAGACCTTTTTTGCCTTTCAGTTTGAGTCCTTCGTACAGTTCAAGAAAACTGCATATTTCTTTTTTATCCTCTCCGTCCACCATCACAAAAACCTTGTCCGCCGGGGATTTTATCTCTATGCCGTTTTCTTCCAGTCTTGCAATTATCTTTTCAATATCCCTGGCTTCATAAATCTCTACCAGTTTATAGTTTTTGTCTTCCCCCGAAAAAAGGTCAACCTGCCCCCCTTTATTCTGTTTTTCCATAAAAGCGGACAAATCCCTGTCCGTTGCAAAGAATTCTTCCTTTTCTCCGCATTTCACCCAGTAAAGAGGGATATTCTTTTTTGTCTTCCTGTATTTGAAAAGTTCCTCCAGAACAATCCCTTTATTCTCCAGGCTTTTGCTTATTTCATTCAGCCGTTTGCTCAATGCGGCCACCTTTACCGATTTGTCATTCCCTAAAGATTCTTCCCCGCCCTTTTGTTTTATCATAAGAGCAACATTTTCTTTCGCCATCTGGATAAGCATCTTGTCCATATCGCTTTCCGTATCCACATAAGACTCCTTCCTCCCTTTTGTAACTTTGTAAAGGGGCGGCTGGGCGATATAGATATATCCCTGTTTTATAAGTTCCGTCATCTGCCGGTAAAAAAACGTCAGCAGGAGAGTGCGTATGTGCGCACCGTCAACATCGGCATCGGTCATTATGATAATTTTTCTGTAGCGCGCCTTTGCAACATCAAAATCCTCGCCTACTCCCCCGCCTATGGCGCCTATCATCGTTTTAACTTCGTCGTTGCCGAGCACTTTTTCGAGAGGCGCTTTTTCCGCATTTATAATTTTGCCTTTCAGCGGCAGTATCGCCTGAAAAAACCTGTCCCTGCCCTGTTTTGCGCTTCCGCCCGCAGAATCTCCCTCAACTATGAAGATTTCCCTTTGAGCAGGATCCTTTACCGTGCAATCGGCGAGCTTCCCCGGCAGAGCTCCCGTCTCTGAAAGCTTCTTTCGCGTCAACTCCCTTGCCTTCCTTGCGGCATCCCTTGCTTTGGCGGTCATCACGCACTTGTTGATGATTTCCCTTGCCGGCTCCGGATTTTCCTCCAGGAAGGTCACCACCTGCTGGGTTGTTATCCCTTCGACGAGAAACCTTATCTTTGAATTGCCCAGTTTGGTTTTTGTCTGCCCTTCAAACTGCGGCTCGGCTATCTTAATGCTGACTACCGCAACCAATCCTTCCCTTACATCTTCTCCCGCCAGCGGGTTATCGGTCAAAAACCCGTTGTTTTTTCCGTATTCGTTTATAGCCCGGGTAAGCCCCCCCCTGAAACCTGCAAGGTGAGTCCCTCCTTCCTTTGTATTAACGTTGTTGGCGAAGGAAAGAACTGTTTCGCTGTATCCGTCGTTATACTGGAAGGCAACTTCAACCTCGCCTTCCTCTTCCGCTTTTTTGAAATACAGAGGTTTGGGGAAAAGCACCTTTTTGTTTTTGTTCAGGTGTTCAACAAAAGACATAAGACCGCCGTCATACTTATATTCCTCTTTCAGGTTCTTCCTTTCATCCTCAAAGGTTATCTTGACTCCTGCGTTAAGAAAAGCCAGCTCCCTAACTCTCCCAGAGAGTATACTGTCATCAAAATCGATCACCTCAAAAATATCTTCATCCGGCATGAACGTGACCTTTGTGCCGGTACTCTTTGTCTCGCCTATCTCGGTAAGCTCTGTAACGGGCTTGCCCTTTTCATACCTTTGATGATAAACCTTTCCATTCCGCTTAACCTCAACTTCAAGCCATTCCGAAAGAGCGTTGACTACGGAAACTCCCACTCCGTGAAGCCCTCCCGATACGCGGTAGGCTTTTTTGTCAAACTTGCCGCCGGCATGCAGAACGGTCATAATAACCTCTACCGCAGGCCTTTTTTCAGTCTTATGGATATCTACGGGTATGCCTCTGCCGTTGTCCGAGACGGTAACGCTGTTATCGGAATGGACAATGACGCCGATTTCATTGCAGAAACCTGCCAGTGCCTCGTCTATGCTGTTGTCTATAACCTCGTATGCAAGGTGGTGGAGACCGTAAATAGCGGTATCTCCGATATACATTGCGGGCCTTTTCCTTACCGCTTCTATGCCGCCCAGCACCTGTATCGTAGTCGCATCATATTTCTGTCCGCTTCTGTCCATTTTTTGCTCACTCCCGATGTGTTAAGATAAACATTATATGATATACCTTTTTGCCGTCAATGTCAACAGCTTATTTTGGCATGCATTAGGACATGCAAACTTGCGGTCGTTTATGGAATATTATAAAATGAACTCCATGGAAGACGGGATAAAAAAAACCTATGGTTCCATACAATATTTCAGGGATATCAGTCCGCATTCATACCAGTTGCTCGGGTACCTCGGATACAATATGGAATCCGAGTTTGAAGCATATCCCGGCAGGTGGACGGTGTATACAAAAAGAGACTTCTTTTTCCCTTATTTCAACAGCGGGTTTTCGGCTCCGGTAAACAGGTTCGCCGCAGTGTACAGGAGCGCGGGCAAAAACATGCTGGCTTACGGTTCCTTTGAAACGAAAAACACGGACGAGATAAGGCAGAAACTTGAAGTACTCACAAAAACGATGCTGTCGCCCGTCAAAAAATTCCTTGGAATACCGCAAACGCTGACCGAAGAAAACGCAAGGGATTACGGGTACATAAGAGGGGTGATAATCGGCATCCTTCTCATCATTGCGGACTTTGTCTATTCCTGGACGTTCAAGCTTCAGGAAGGCCTTCTCACCGGCTTCATTGAATACATAAAACAGGTATACTACGGCAACCCCCGCCTGGGAAATTTCATAGGGTTTATGTGGACGGGCTTTTATTTCGGCATACCGTTGATCGCCATGCCGATATTATACGGAAACATCTGCGTTAGAATGGCGGATAAATCACGGCAGAAGAAACTCAGGAAAATCGATGAGCTCTTTACGGGTTATGAATTCGGCGTAAACGCGGAGAAGGCGCTGGAAGAAGAATTCGCTACGATTATAGAAGAAAAAAAGAAAGAGGCGATATACGGGGAGATTAACAGAATCGGCGGCAAACTCGGAAGGGAGGATTTTGAAACTCTGTACATAAAAATCAGGGAAGGATTCCTTTCCCCCGAATCCATTCACTTTTTCATAACCGAACTGAAGGAGCTTTCCGGGGAAGAACTGCCTTTTGAAAAGTTCGTGGAGATTGTCGCAAGATATCAAAAAACCGGCCTGAAAACCGAACTGGACATTAAAACCGCTTCATAAGAACCGTGAAAGGTGAGACAACGTTTTTTGTTGTCCCTGCATAGCCTGTTCCTGTTTACTATACACAGGGATAAACCCTGCAGGACTTTAATACATCTTCTTGTCATTCCTGCATGTTTTAGGCAGGAATCCAGAACTGTCTTTTTTCTGGGATGACATGATGCGTCACTTTTCAAAAACAGCCATGCTTTCCATGTGGGTTGTGTGCGGGAAAAAATCGGCGCAGTATAATTTCTTCATCCCGTACCCGGCGGCCTGCAGGACCGCGGCGTCGCGGGCAAGCGCGGCGGGATTGCAGGAAACGTAGATTATCGCCGGCGAACCTGTCGCCAGCACGTTTTTCATGGCTCTGGGCGCCAGGCCGGCCCTGGGAGGATCCACGATAACCGCATCGGCGGATTTAAAAGCCTCCGATTTCAAGAGGTCTTCAACGTAACCCTGATGGAACCGGCAGTTTGTGATACCGTTAAGCCGGCAGTTCTCCCTCGCGTTTTTGATATTGGCGGCTTCGGAATCAACCCCTTCAATTTCTTCAGCCGCTCCCGAAAGCGAAATCTCAATGGCTCCCGTCCCGCAATATAATCCCAGGATTCTTTTTGCCCCCCGGTTTTCCACGTTTTCCCTTATTTTGCCGTACAGCAACTGCGCCGCGCGGGTATTGGGCTGAAAAAAGGAATCCGGGTAAATCCTGAATTTCAGGCCGTCCAGATTCTCTTCTATCCATGGAGAGCCGCAAAGATGGTGTCTTTTCTCAAAAGAAACAACGTCGGATATCCGGTCATTTTCTACCCACCACAGACTGCTGACGCTGCCTTCAAGTTTTTCCGCCAGCCCGGTCAAATCCATCTCTCCTCCGCTTTTTGTTACCAGAACGGCCATCAGCCCGCCGGTGTTTTTCCCCTCGCGTAAAACAAGGTGGCGGAAAAAGCCCTTCCCCGAATGAGCGCTGTAGGAATCCAGTCCTGTTTTGCGGGCAAATTCGAGGAAAACCGGAAACGTTTTTTTTACGGCGGGGCTGAAAATAAAACATTCTTCCAGCGAAACGCAGTTTTTCACATAAGAAGAGAAAGGAGAAGTTCTCTCCCTTAATCCGAGGCAGACCTGCCCGTTTTCCGAACCGAAAGCGAACTCCATCTTGTTCCTGTAATGAAAAACATCCGGGGAAGGGATAATGGGATGGAGTTCAACATCCCCTGTTATATCAATGCCCCCTATCCTGCGGAATGTTGCCAGTAGATATTTTTCCTTGATTTCCAGTTGTTTTGCATAAGAAAGATCCTGAAATGCGCATCCCCCGCATTTGCCGAAATACGGGCATTCGGGCTCAACCCTGAAGGGAGAGGGCTTTATTATGCCGGCAACCTCGCCGTAAGAAAAATTCTTTGCTTTCTTTACAATCCTTGCCTTCACCCTATCCCCGTAAACGGCTCCCGGCACGAACACGACAAGGTTATCCGCTCTTCCCACGGCCCATTTCTGGGGAAGGGCTATATCCGTGATATCCATCTCAAACTCCGGCATGAAAAATCTCTCCAGAAGTTTCTTTACCCTGCTTACCGGGAAACCCACGACATTGTCATAATCCCCTTTGATATTTTCGACGAACCTGTCGCCTGCCGATTGTAT
>CAYOWY010000073.1:0-5451 GCA_964407805.1 uncultured bacterium
GAATGTAACCGTTGTTACAACGGCGAAAACAAAAAAAGAAACGGTTGTGTTTCTGAAACAAATGGGACTTCCTATTAGGGAGGATTAAATTGGCAAGGAAATGTTTCTTTGAGAAAATGAAGAAGGAGCCCAAGTTTGCGGTAAGGCGCAGGAACAGATGCTGGAAATGCGGCCGTCCGAGGGCTTATTACAGAAAATTCGGGATATGCAGAATATGTTTCAGGGAGCTTGCTTCAAAGGGCGAGATTCCCGGAGTAAGAAAGGCAAGCTGGTAGGAGGCGAAAATGACGATGACTGACACTGTATCAGACATGATAACCAGGATCAGAAACGGAAACATGATTAACAAAAACTACGTTCTTGTTCCGTACAGCAGGTTCAAAGAAGAAATCCTGAAGGTTTTGAAGGAAGAAGGATTCATAAAGTATTACGAAATGGCGGAAGAAGGCAAGAAGCGTTCTCTGAAAGTTTTTTTACGCTATTATTCCGAGACAAAAAAGGCTATAACCGAAATAAAGAAAATAAGCACGCCCGGCAGCAGGGTATACGTGGATAAGAACCGGATACCCGAGATTAAAGGCGGCGTCGGAATAGCTGTTCTTTCAACTTCAAAGGGCGTATTGAGCAGTAAGAAGGCAAAGGAGCAGAGTTTGGGAGGAGAACTTCTTTTTCACGTATGGTGACAAACTAAAAAGGGTTTAATACAATGGCAAGATTGGGAAAAAAACTGGTTGAGATACAGGAAGGCGTGAAGGTTTCACAGAAAGACGGGAAAGTTTTTTTTGAGGGGAGCAAGGGTAAACTGGAGCAGGAAATTTTCCCAAACCTTGAAGTGTCAATTGAAGGAAACAGGATTGCCGTCAAAAATCTTGTTTCCTCCGAAGACAGAAAGATGTACAGGAAGACGGAAGCTCTGCAGGGATTGTTGAGAAGGCTTATATTAAACAGGATTAAGGGTGTTAAGGAAGGGTTTGAAAAGATACTTGAAATACACGGAGTGGGTTACAAGGGCGAAGTCCAGGGGAAGAAAGTCCTTCTGTCTATAGGACATTCAATACCTTTGGAACTTGATATCCCGAAGGGCGTGGAAGTTGAAGTAGTTAAAAACACCATAGTCTTTGTAAGGGGCACGGACAAACAGCTGGTAGGCAATTACTCCGCAGTTATCAGGGCAACCTGCCCGCCCGAACCTTATAAAGGCAAAGGAATAAGATACAGAGGGGAGTATGTAAGGCACAAAGCTGGAAAGACCGGTGAAGGAGCGGCGCAATGACAATGATAAAAGAAGAAAGACGGAAGAAAAGGCATCTTAGAGTAAGGAAGAAAATATTCGGAAGGAAAGACGTTCCCAGGGTAGTAATATTCAAGAGTTGCAAGTATATTTATGCCTCGCTGGTTATTGATGAAGAATCTCCCAACAAGGTACTGATGACCGTATCAAGCGTATCTCCTGCGATTAAAGGGCAAAAGCAGGAAGGAGTTAAGGGGTATAACGTTGCTGGAGCAAAACAAGTGGGACAGCTTTTCGCAAAAAAATCCCTGGAAATGGGCTTTAACAAAGTTGTTTTTGACAGAAGCGGCTACAAATATACCGGAAGGGTTAAAGCTCTTGCCGATGCCGCAAGAGAAGGAGGACTCAAATTTTAATGGAAAGACAACGGCCGGAAGACAGAGATGAAAAACAGGTTGTGGTTGAAATAAAGCGCGTCACAAAGGTTACCAAAGGCGGCAAGAACCTTAATTTCAGGGCTCTTGTCGTTGTGGGGGACGGGAGAGGAAACGCCGGATTCGGAGTCGGCAAAGCGGGCGAGGTTCCGAAAGCCATACGCAAAGCAATAGATAAGGCAAAAAAGAGCATGATAATCATTCCCCTGAAGGAAACTACGATACCTTATGACGTAACGGCAAAATTCGGCGCTTCTACGGTTGTCCTTAAGCCTGCGGTAAAGGGGCATGGCATGGTTGCGGGAAAAACCATGCGCGCTTTTTTTGAGGCCAGCGGAATAACCGACATAACCTGCAAATGCCTCGGTTCAACGAACCCTTTGAATGTTATAAACGCTACGGTAAAGGCGTTATTGAAGCTTAGAAATGTCGGGGAAGGAGATACAACAAATGAAGTTACATCAAATTAAAGCGCCTGAAGGTTCAACACATTCCAGAAAGAGGGTAGGCCGCGGAAATGCTTCGGGGCACGGTGGAACTTCTACGCGCGGACATAAAGGGCACAAATCAAGAAAAGGATTCAGTCTTTCCTATAATTTTGAAGGCGGACAGATGTCTCTTGCCAGAAGGCTTCCGAAGCGCGGATTCACCCATGTGAAAAAATCATGCGCCGAAATAATCAATCTTGGCGAAATGGAAAAGTTTTTCAAAGACAATGACACCGTTACCCCTGAACTTCTTAAGGAGAAGGGATTCGTTAAAAAAGGAGAAAACATAAAGGTTCTTGGAGAAGGGGGTATGACAAAAAAACTGGAAATCCATGCGCATTCATTTTCCTCGAAGGCAAAAGAAAGAATAGAGAAAACCGGGGGTAAGGCCGTTAAAATTATGCAGGGGAATAAAAAATGTTAAGCGGATTCAGAGACAGTTTTAAGATCCCTGACCTTAGAAAAAGAATTATAACAACAGTACTTCTTTTGTCTGTATACCGGCTCGGCTGTTACGTGCCTTCTCCGGGTATTGACGGCAAAGCGCTATCGCAGTTTTTTGAACAGTTCCAGAACACGCTTCTGGGCATCGCCAACCTGTTTTCGGGAGGTTCGCTTAGCAATGCCACGATTTTCGCGCTCGGCATAATGCCGTACATCAGCGTTTCAATCATACTTGAACTGCTTACTTCCATTGTCCCCTATTTTGACAATCTGCGGAGAAGCGGAGTTGAAGGCAGGAGAAAACTCACACAGCTCACACGTTTCGGAACGGTCGGGTTATGCATATTCCAGGGGGCGGCAATAAGCATGTGGTTGGAAAATCCCGCGCATTTCGGAGATATCGTCATGGTGCCCAATCCCGGCTGGCTTTTCAGGGTTACAACCGTGATAACCCTGACCACAGGCACGATATTTCTCATGTGGCTTGGAGAGCAGATGACAGAAAAGGGCATCGGCAACGGGATATCCCTGATAATAACGGCAAGCATACTTTCAAGGATGCCGGTTGCTTTCAGCCGCATGGCGCAGCTGGTTGCGTCGGGGGAAATAAACTTTCTGGTTGTGTTGATAATGACAGTTTTGATATTCGCCGTGGTTGCGTTTGCGGTCATAATAAACGAAAGCGAGAGAAGGATACCTGTGCAATATGCCAAAAGAGTTGTCGGCAGAAAGGTCTACGGCGGGCAGACGACATACCTTCCCATAAAACTTAATCAGGGGGGCGTCATACCTCTCATTTTTGCCATATCCATACTTACTTTTCCCGCAACTTTCATGGCTTTTTCCACAAACCCCATATTGTCAAGAATTTCCGTGTTTCTCTCTCCGGCAAGGGGTGTAGGGATGATTCTCTATGCGCTTCTTACCGTCTTCTTCTGCTATTTTTACGCAAACATTATTTTCAATCCTGACAATGTTTCCGACGACCTTAAGAAATACGGGGGGTTCATACAGGGCATAAGGCCCGGCAAATCCACGGCCGCGTACCTTGAGAGAATTCTGAACCGGCTGACTCTCCCCGGTTCGCTTATGCTGGCGGGTATAGCGCTGTTTCCTTACATCATTATGCTTGTTTACAGGAGAATCCCGGGCGAGGTTGCGAATCTGTTCGGCGGGATAGGCCTTTTGATTATAGTCTCGGTTCTCCTTGAGACGCTAAGACAGGTTGAGTCTCATCTGCTTGTGAGACACTATCAGGGCTTTATCAAGAAGGCGAAAGGCCGTTAATGAAGAAGATACTTATTTTGCTGGGACCTCCCGGAGCCGGAAAAGGTACGGTCGGGAGCCGTCTCGCGGCTATATGGAAACTGCCTCTGATTTCATCGGGTGATTTGTTGAGAGAAAATCTCAAGAGCAGGACTGAAGCCGGCCTTAACGCAAAGAAGTACATGGATAAAGGCGAGCTGGTTCCCGATGAAATAGTGATGAAAATGATTGAGGAAAAACTGGCGGAGCCGTTTTGCGGGGAAGGCTTTATAATAGACGGTTTCCCGAGAACCATATCACAGGCGGAAATGCTGGGCGGAATATTTGACGGCGGAGACGACGTAAAGGTTGTTTACCTTAAGGCGGATGATGATTTTCTCGTGAAAAGGCTTTCCTTAAGGAGGGTATGCGGGGGATGCGGCAAAATATATCACATGGTAAATCTTCCGCCGTTAAAAGAAGGAGTTTGCGATTTATGCGGCAAAGCGCTTATTCAGCGGGATGACGACAGAGAGGAGATTATAAGAAGAAGGCTGGATGTCTACCGTCAGATGACCGCTCCGCTGATAGAATATTACAACAGCAGGAAAATACTTTACATGGTTCCCGGAGACGGGAAGCTTGAAGATACCGTCTCTGAAATAGAAAAGATAGCTAAATGGTGAAAACGCCCGGTGAGATTGCAAAGATAAAGACCGCCTGCGGAATATGCAAAAGAATACTGGTGGAATTGGGAAGCATGGTGGAAGCGGGCATCACCACGTATGATATAGAAGAAAAAGGCGAAGAGGTCATAAAGAAAAACGGGGTGGTTTCAGCCTTCAAAAATTATAACGGCTATCCCGCAGGTTTGTGCGTATCGGTAAACGAAGAGGTTGTCCACGGCATACCTTCCAGAGAGAAGGTGCTTAAGGAAGGGGATATTGTTTCCATAGACATAGGAGTTGTTTACAGCGGCTATTGTGCCGATTGCGCCGACACTTTTCCGGTGGGGGAAGTGCGGGAAATCCACAGGAAACTCATAGAAGCCGCAAGAGGTTCGTTCTTCGCCGGAATTATTCCGGCAATGCCGGAAATGAGGGTGGGGGACATAGGTGCGGCTATAGAAAGTTTTGTAAAAAGCAATAATTTTTCCGTTGTTAAAGAATTTGCGGGGCACGGAATAGGCAAGGACCTGCATGAATATCCCGAAGTTCCTAACTTCGGGAGAAGCGGTACCGGCGAGGTTCTGAAGGAAGGCATGGTTCTCGCCATAGAACCCATGATTAACCAGCATAAAGCGGCTGTCAGGATTCTCGATGACGGCTGGACGGTCGTAACAAAGGACGGCGGTTATGCCGCCCATTATGAAAACTGCGTGCTGATAAGCAGTCAGGGTCCGGAAATTTTGACAGTTTGACATCTTATGGAAAAAAAAGAAGAAAAAATAAAGGTTTACGGGAAGATCACGAAAGCATTGCCGGGAACCGCTTTTCTGGTGGAACTTGAGAACGGTCCCGTTATAAAGGCGTACCTGTGCGGGAAAATGAGGATGTATTACATAAAAATAATACCGGGAGACAAGGTGCTTGTAGAACTGTCCCCGTAC
>CAYOWY010000074.1:0-5426 GCA_964407805.1 uncultured bacterium
TTATTATACTGCACCCGGAATCCCTCAAAAACCTTCATTGAACCGTCGTCCATCTTGACGGGCAGGGATACGTGTATCTCCATCATCGGCCTGCGCAATAAATTATGCACGTTTTTATCCAGCTTCAGAACTTCCGCGCATTTATCAAGCTGTTCCTGCACTATCCCAAACGGATTAAAATTCTCCTTCTTCATTTTCGTCTCCTCCTCAAAATGGTGACAGGTTGAGTTCTCCGGAGAGCAAGGCGGCAGAAAATAAAAAAGCCCACGCTACCCATACATAAGTAACGCGGGCTGCTTCGCCGTCTCTCCCGGAACTTCAGTGTCCCGGTTAAATTTTATACTTTCAGGCGGCATCATTGCCGCCGTTGTGCCGTTATTTATACCACCTTACCTTCAGTCTGTCAAATCTCAATCTAATTTACAATCCCATTCCTTTCAATAACATCAGGTTTTTGTGGGAAATCTGGCCGGGCGCAGTCTTTTTCTCAATGGAAACATAGGTGAAAAGCGAACCGAGATAGAGAGGCGCCAGCCTTCCGCATGCGGGAGCGCCCATGGGTATTACAACAAGCGGAAATTTCTTCGCGTGTAGACGCGTAAAGGAAAGGAGAACAAACAAATCGCCTTCCGACCTGACGCTTGTTGCAAGTTTTATTATGTCCGGCTTCAACTTTCTGCCTTCCCCGTATATTTTTTCAATGGTTTTAATAGACGGCGTCTTTGAAAAATCATGATACGACAGGATAACTTTTTTCTTTCTCTTTCTCGCAAAACCTATAACTTCACCGGCTATTCCGCTTCTTATTTCAACATCAACATAGTCCACGCAGTCAATAATCTTTCCGTATATCTCAAGCCGTTTCTTTTCGGGAAGGTGAAGGCCGCCTTCCTGCCGCTCCCTGTCGCTCCTTACGGTTCCGATGGTAGTGGCAGCATATCTGTTATCCGACAGCCATTTTACAATGCATTCTTCAGGAAATCTTCTCAAAAACTCATCCACCCTGAATTCCAGCCACTCGGCGTCTTTAACCGCCCTGCGGACAAGATTTTTATTCTCACCGCCGACAACCACCGCGGCAAAGTTGTCCCTCGTTAAAGAAAAACCTTCTTTAGATAACCTTTTCATATCATTTGTCCTGAAGAAGTTTTTCGGCAAGAGCGGCACTGTTATCCATGATCTTCTTCACATCTTCCGGTTTCACCCCTGCGGAAACAATCAGCGCCGCGGCAAATTTTTCGTCAATAAGGTTCTCCGGAGAATGCGTGTCTGTGTTGAGCACCATGGGAAACCCGTATTTGTACCAGAGGCGGACAACATGCCCGTTTGAAAAACTGTGCCCGCCCCGTCCCGATATTTCTATGCTTATCTTCCTTTCCGCCGCCAGCTTTGCATCCTCCTCTTCCAGCATCCCCGGATGAGCGAGTATATCTATATCGGATTCAAGCGCCTTTCTGTTTGTCCCCTTCGCGACAGGCTCCACTATGGTTTCTCCGTGTACGACAACAATTTTAGCTCCTGCCTGTCTTGCAAGCCCTGCAAGTTCGGAAATCTCACACGGGCTTACATGCGTTATCTCAACACCGGGAATAACTCTTATTTTCATCGTGTCGTTGATATGCCTTGCCGCCCTTGAGATTGCCTCTATTACGTCTTCATAATTTGAAAAATCCGCATGGTCGGTCATGCCTATAACGGCGTAGCCATTCTCTTCCGCCCGCCTTGCAAGCTCCGAAGGCATTAAATCCCCGTCGCTTAAAAGCGTGTGCGTGTGCAGGTCAATTATCATCTTTCACCTCTTCGTCTTCCGTGTCTTCATGAGACTGTTTTTTTGATATGTGCACGCCGTGAACAATCACGTCCACATTGGCGACCTTAAGCCCGGACATCCGTTCCACTTCTTCTTTTATCGTTTTCTGAATCTGATATGTTACTTCCGGTATATTGGTTCCGTAATCCACTATAACCTTCAGTTCAAAACTGACCTCATTTTCACCGACAATAACCCTGACGCCAACATCCGGCGCTTTTTTTATAAATTGGGTTATGCCCCCCACCAGGCTGGTAAATATCCTGTGCACTCCCGGCACTTTTTTCGCCCCTACCGCGGCTATTGAGGCAAGCACCTCGTTGTCTATCTTGACGTTTCCGTATTTTTCTTCCATTTTTCCCCCTGTTGTTGCGGCAAACTCATCCGGAAAATCATAACATCAGCTTTTTGCCGCTTCCGCCAAAGACTTCGCAGATTCGGATTCAAGGAAATTTTCAAGCCATTTCACACTGTACCTGCCGCTCAAAAAAAGCGGATGCTCAAAAATCTTTTTATATAGCGGTATTGTTGTTTTTATCCCGTCTATGACCGTCTCGTCAAAAGCCCTCTGCATCCGTTCAACCGCCTCGGCGCGCGTCCTGCCGTATGCTATCAACTTCATAATAAGGCTGTCGTAATAAGGAGGTATTGAATATCCTTCGTATATGTGCGTATCCACCCTGATGCCCGGACCGCCCGGCAAAATAAGTTTTTCTATCCTGCCGGGAGACGGCATGAAATTCCGCGACGGGTCCTCGGCGTTTATCCTGCATTCAATCGCACATCCCTTGATTTTTATGTCTTTCTGCGTGAATCCGAGCCTGTCGCCCTGGGAGATAAGAATCTGGCTTTTCAAAAGGTCTATACCCGAAACAATCTCGGTAACGGGATGTTCAACCTGTATCCTTGTGTTCATTTCAATAAAGTACGGCCGTCCGTCAGAGTCAACAAGAAATTCTATCGTCCCCGCACTCCGGTATCCTATTCTTTTCGCGAGTTTATACGCATAGCCGCAAAGCCTTCTTCTCAATTTTTCGTCCACAAAGGGAGACGGGCTTTCCTCTATGAGTTTCTGGTGCCTTCTCTGTATGGAGCAGTCCCTTTCCGGGAAAACCACAACATTGCCTCTCTTGTCTCCCAGAAGCTGGACCTCTATGTGCCTGGGCCTTTCCAGGAATTTTTCAAAATAAAGGGCGCTTTCTCCGAATGATGCTTTCGCCTCCTCCTGGCAGGTAGTCCAGAGCTTGTGGAACTCATCTATCGTATTCACCCGCCGCATGCCTCTTCCGCCGCCGCCCGCGCTGGCTTTTATGATAACCGGAAACCCTATTTTTTTAGCATGCGCCAGAGCCGCCTTCAGGACATTCTCCTCGTATCCGGGGATAACGGGAATCTTGTAACTCTTGGCCGTCTTTTTTGCAAACGACTTATCCCCCATCATCCTTATGTTCTCCGCTGACGGACCTATGAAAACAATCCTTGACGCCTCGCAAATCTCCACAAAAGGTATATTCTCCGAAAGAAAGCCGTATCCCGGATGCACAGCATCGGCTCCGGTAATTTCTATCGCGCTTATCACGGAAGGTATGTTGAGGTAGCTTGCGGCCGCGGGAGCGGGCCCTATACATATCTTTTCATCGGCTAATTTTACGGGAAGGGAATCCCTGTCGGCTTCCGAAAAGCCTATAACCGTATTTAATCCGAGCTCCTTACAGCTTCTTATAACCCTCAGCGCAATCTCGCCTCTGTTGGCTATAAAAACTTTTCTGAACATTTTTATTTATCCCTTTGCGCCGGCGGCAGAAGAACCGCTTGAGGAGGCCAGCTGGATTACAAATAGCACCTGCCCGTATTCCACGGGCTTCCCGTTCTCAACGAGTATTTCGCTTACCGTGCCGCTGTAATCCGACTTTATCTCATTCATAACCTTCATCGCCTCTACAATACAAAGGATATCTCCCTTTTTTACGGATGCGCCCAGTTCAATGAATGGCGGGCTTTCCGGAGAAGGGGCCGTATAGAATACTCCCACGAGAGGAGCTTTTATATATACAACGTTTTCCAGTTTCTGGGAAGGCTGTTTGTACTCTTCAAGTATTTCTTCCGTGTCAACGCCGGGTACTTTTTCAATAGGCCTGTTTGGATGCGCCCTGCCCATTGCGCCTTTCTTGCCCATGACAAGAGAAAATTCGCCTTTTCTCACTTCAAGATAATCAAGTTCGTATTCCTTCATAAAATCGGCGTACACCTTAAGTTCTTCCGGTTTCATTGTGCGTCTCCTTTACCTCTTGCTATTTGCCATTTGCTACTTGCCACAT
Source organism: uncultured bacterium (assembly GCA_964407805.1). Classification (GTDB taxonomy): domain Bacteria; phylum Ratteibacteria; class UBA8468; order B48-G9; family JAFGKM01; genus JAFGKM01. The sequence continues at coordinate 4,129 of CAYOWY010000074.1, forward strand.
GCCATCTATACCCGGGTAACGTATTCCCCCGTTCTCGTGTCAACCTTAACCGTATCGCCCGCCTCAATAAAAAGCGGAGTCTGGATAGTTATTCCGGTTTCAAGCTTTACCTTCTTTTTCCCGCCCGTAACAGTATCGCCCTTATGGCCGGGTTCGGCTTCAATCACTTTCAGATCCACGGTTATGGGTATCTTCACGTCCAGAATCTTGCCTTCGTGAAAAAGCCCCGTCACTTCAAGATTTTCCTTTATATACCTTCGTACATCTCCGAGGATTTCCCCTTCTATCGTAAACTGCTCGTATGTGCCGCTGTCCATGAAATGGTAGCTGGCGCCGTCCGTGTAAAGATATACAAGAGCCATCTCATCCACGTAAACCGGCTTGACCTGTATATCGGACCTGAACGTATCCTGCAAAACCTTGCCCGTCTTTATATCCTTGGCTTTAAGACGCACAAGCCCCCTCCTCTGCTGCTGGTGGGTATGCACCGCGCTTATAACCGTATAGATATTACCTCCGTACTCAAATATCGCTCCTTCTCTCAAATCAATAACATCCATAAACCTCTCCCCCTGTCGTTCTTCAAACAATCATTTTATAATTTAAGGCGGGAAAAATCAAGATTTTATGCAGATTTGGACTCAATCAGGATAATGCGGTAATCGTGCCTTTTTATTTCCAGAATTATCTTTTTCTCTGAAAATCCCAGAGAATCCCCGGTTTCCGCGTCCTCGACCTTCAATCCGGCTTCAGGCGGTAACCCGAGCTTGCCGAGGTCCGGTTTAACTGCTATTTTCCTTTGTTCACCCAGGTTGCTCAACATAATCAGGGCTTTTCTGCCGGCTTTCCAGACAGTAACGAGTACATCTTCGGAATCCGTGCCGGCAACCCTGTATTTCTCCGACGCCCAGTAAGGATAAAGCCGCGTCTTTTCCGAAGCAAAACCGAACCTGTCTTTAATCTCATGCCATTTGCGTATAGGTCCCTTGTTCTTCATGTCCCCGTCCCATATCGGAAGGTCATGGGGAAGGATTAAAGCCATCAGCGCCCTTGCCTGTCTGCCGTCAGTGTCTTCGGCAGTAATCATGGATAACCAGAGTCCTATGAAACCGAACTGCCTGCCCATGATGTGCGCGCGTATATATTCTTTGTCAGGCCAAAGGTCAATAAAATCCTTTGTCGGTCCGGTAACGTAGCGCGAAGGCTGTTCGCCGTCTATGACGATTGGAGTGAAAGTAAAACAGGGCGCCATCATGCTAGCGCTTTTGTGCACGGCGCTTAGATTGTCATAATAATTC
>CAYOWY010000075.1:0-1338 GCA_964407805.1 uncultured bacterium
ACAATATACATGTCCGCCGGAGAATTGGCGGCAGGCGACAGATGCATACCCTTTGATTACCATGGCGAGTTGAGCGATATCAGTCCGGCTGAATCCATATACATTGACGACGGGAATATCGTGCTGAAAATAGAGGATATTGAGAAACGGCGTATAAAGCTGAAGATTATTTCAGGAGGCATCCTTAAAGAACGGAAGGGAATTAACATTCCCGGCGCCAGGCTGAAATTTCCGCCTCTCTGCGACAAGGACAAGAAGGATATTAATTTTGCCCTGGAAACCGGTGCGGATTATATCGCGCAGTCTTTTGTGAGAAGCGGACGCGACATAACTGCACTGAAAGATTACATGGGCGCAGGCGCGAAGCCGAAGGTCATCGCAAAGATTGAATGCCAGCAGGGGATAAACAACATAGAGGAAATAATAAAGGTCTCCGACGGGATAATGATAGCGAGAGGCGATATGGGCATAAGCATTCCCGTGCAGAAAGTCCCCTTCGTGCAGAAGGAGATAATAAGGCACTGCAGGAAACACCGGAGATTTTCAATAACCGCCACCCAGATGCTTGAAAGTATGACCGAAAATCCTTTTCCAACCAGAGCCGAAGTGAGCGACGTGGCAAATGCCGTCCTTGACGGTACTGACTTCGTTATGCTGTCCGCCGAGACTTCCGTCGGGAAGCATCCCGTTGGATGTGTGAGGATGATGAATAGTGTTATCAAGTATGCCGAACAGTACAAACCGGCTTAATTTCATCCTAATATGAGAATCCCTCTACCCCCCGGGGAGAGGGCATGCCCGTCCGCAGCTTTAGCGTAGGAGGGCAGGGGTGAGGGGGGTTTGAAGGGATCCATAAAGTGAAAAGGAAATATATTGAAAGATGCAAGCAATTGAGGCAAAATCAAACAGATTCAGAAGGGAAGTTGTGGAGGATGTTAAGAAATCGTCAATTGGATGGAGTAAAATTTCGCAGACAATATTCCATAGATAAATACATATTGGATTTCTATTGTCCTGAATATAAACTTGCTATTTAAGTTTACGGTGGACAACATTATGAACCTGAAGGGCAACAGAGGGATAAACAGAGAGAAATAGCATTATCTCGTTCAGGCGTAAAAATATTAAGATTTAGCGATACAGATATTTTAAAAAACATTGAAGGTGTATGGGAAGTAATTCAACAGGAATTACAGAAAAGATACCCCCCTCACCTCAATCCTCTCCCCCATGAGGAGAGGAAGAAATAATAAGGGAAAACAGGGAAATCTCAAAAATTACGGAAACAAAAGTTTGAGGGCGGCAGCGACGGTAAGAGCCTGCACGATGATATTAAAT
>CAYOWY010000075.1:1348-5411 GCA_964407805.1 uncultured bacterium
GGAGCTTTTTCATGACGGCTATTCCAACCAGGGCGCCGGCCGCAACCGCGGGAAGAATGATGAAATTCAGCCTCATCGAATCCGCATTTATCAGCCCCAGATTGTGGCTGAAAGGCACCTTTACCCAGTTCATGATGAAAAAATACCAGGCGCTGGTTCCTATAAACTCTTTTTTCGGCAGGCCCATTGCAAGCAGGTAGATAATCATTATGGGGCCGGCCGCATTTGCCATCATTGTCGTCGTTCCCGCCAGCAGTCCGAGGAATGCTGCAAACCACCACCGCTCCGGTATATTGAGGCTGTCCGTATCCCTGCTTTTCCACCAGTGGTTTAGCGCGAGTATGGAGAGTATCGTCAGAGCAATGAAGGGTTTTAACTGACTGTCATTAATTTTACCGAGGAAAACATAGCCGATGATTATTCCGAAGAACGCCCAGGGGATAATCCTCACAAGATGTTTCCACACCGCTTGCCTGCGGTAGTAAGCCACAGCGAATACGTCGCCGCAGATGAGCATTACCAGTACAATACCCGTTGAATGGCGCGCGGGCAGAGCCATAGCTGAAAGAATGATTGCAAGCATCCCCAGTCCGGGGACGCCGGTTTTTGAGACTCCGATCAGAAAGCCGCTGAAAAGAAGAAGGATGATATTCAGCGGCGACAGGGAGTATATTGATTCCATTGCGGTTATCCGGCGAAAAAGGAAACCGGCTCAATATCCGCCATTGTCCGGAGCCCGGGTTTTGCCCTCAAAACTACCGGTATTGCGTTGGCTATGATGGCGCAGGTGGCGATATCTCCGTTGACTCCGTTTTTAATTGTTACGTCCATCTCCGGGGTTCCCTTAATCACCGTGCGGTCGTATGCAGGGGAGACTCCCGCTGCGGCTGTGAAAAGCAGCGTTATCAACTCTTTTCCTGCCGAGAAGCCGCGTCCGGTCTGTTTCACGCCGAGAACCATGCCTTTGTCAATGAGTTTTCCGTTCACAGTCAGGGATTCCTGCGCAATTACCGGCTCTATCACATCTTCCGTACGGTCAAGTTTCCATCCCATCCGTCCCGCTATCATATGCATGGATTCAGTCAGGCCGACGTGTCTCAACGTGCCTTCTTTTACCCTGTTTACGAACTCCGCGGGGGTAATCCCTATGCCGACCTTCTGCTGGAAGGGTATACGCCGTTCCGCGGCGTTCTGCATCCGCTCCACGGTTATCTTTTCAACACTGCGGCAGACTCCGCTAAGCGCTATGGGGAGGAAGTCCATCAGGAATCCGGGATTTACTCCGGTGGAGAGCACGACAGCGTTATTCTTTTTTGCGAGATCGTCTATCTCTCCTGCAATTTCAGGCGCCGTATCCCACGGATAGGATAATTCTTCACAGGTGGAAACGATGCTTATCCCGTAAGAAAGTATCCCGGCAACCTGTCCCTTAATCTTTGCGGCAGAAGAAGTTGTGGTGAGTACGACGGCGTCAATGTTTTTTCCTGAAAGGACTTTTCCCGCATCACTTTCTATCAGTACGCCAGTTTTTTCCTTAAGCCCCGCAAATTCGGCAAGGTCCTTGCCTTTTTTGTTCTTATCTATGTCTATCGCTCCTGCAACCTCAAAATTTTTGCGTTCGCACAAGAACCCGGCAATCTTTGCTCCTATGGGCCCTACCCCGTAAATCGCCACTCTTATTTTCTTCTCCATTTTTCTCATCCTTTATTGTGTTGTAGTCAACATATCCGCGGCAGTTGACTGCCTGACAGCATATCCACTATCCTCTTGGAGCCGATGGACGTTTTCATGATTACCTTGCCTTTCGGCTCTCTTACAACCTCGCCTATCACTGCGGCTCTTTTTCCAAAGGCGTGTTTTCTCATAACGCGAAGAATCTTGTCGGCGTCTTTACTGCCGCATATGACTATTATCTTGCCTTCATTGGCTAAATACAGCGGGTCAAATCCCAGAATCTCGCACAGGGAGCTTACCTTTGCGGAAACCGGAATTGCCTCTTCGTAAAGTAGAATTCCGGCATCCAGCCCTTCAGCAATTTCGTTGAGCGTTGTCGCTGTGCCTCCCCTTGTGGGATCCCTCATAAACTTGATACTGCCGGACACGGCGAGTATGTCTCCTGTCAGGCCGTTCAGGGGTGCGCAATCGCTTTTTATCCCGGCTTTAATTCCAAATTTTTTCCTTGCGGCAAGAACAGCGAGTTCATGTTCGCCTATACAGCCGTTAATTATAACCTTATCTCCGGGTTTTATGAAATCCCTGTTTATTTTAAGGTTTTTCCGTCTTGTTCCTATGCCTGATGTGTTTATGAAAATCCCGTCAGCTTTGCCTCTTTCAACAACCTTGAAATCGCCTGTGACAATCTCTACCTTTGCTTTCCTCGCAGTTTCGGCCATAGACATTATTATCTTTTCAAGAGTTTCAGTTTCAAGCCCCTCTTCAACTATTATGCCGCATGACAGGAAAAGCGGCTCGGCCCCTGTTACAGATAAGTCGTTTATCGTCCCGCATACCGCAAGTTTCCCGATATCGCCGCCGGGGAAAAACAGAGGGGTTACGGTGTAGGAGTCTGTGGTGAAACAGATGTCGCCGCCGCGGCCAATCCCCTTCAAAACCGCGGAATCCTCCAGCTGTTTCAGCACCGGAGAAGCAAATTGCTTGATGAACACGTCCCTGATGAGTGAATGCATCAGCCGTCCGCCGCTTCCGTGCGATAACAGTATCTTCTCTTTCATTTACTTTCGTACCTGTAGAAAGCGGCGCATGTCCCTTCCGATGATACCATGCACGGCCCCACCGGATTTTCAGGGGTGCAGAGTTTTCCGAAAAGGGCGCATTCATGAGGCGCTTTCTTGCCTTTGAGTATGTCTCCGCAGATGCATGCAGTCTTCTTTTTGCTTTTTTTAATTACAACAGGGAACCGGCTTTCGGCGTCGAACCTGCCGTATTTGCCGGACAGAGCCAACCCGCTGTTTTTTATCATTCCTATGCCCCTCCATTCCGAATCAACCGTCCTGAAGGTGTCTTTCATTATTTTCTGCGCTTTCTTATTGCCTTCTTTTTTAACTATACGTTTGTACTGGATTTCAACGGAAGGTTTTTCTCTCCCCGCAATTTTTCTGACCAGCATGAGAATTGATTCCATAATGTCGGCCGGTTCGAACCCCGCGATGGCGCAGGGTATTTTATAGGATTCAGGGATGAATTCATAAGGACGGCTTCCTATTATTGCGCTGACATGCCCCGGGCATATAAAACCGTCTATGCGCACATCCCTGTCTTTTAGCAGAACTTCCATTGCCGGCGGGATAATTTTATGGCCGGACAGGATGTAAAAATTCTTTATCTTTGTTTCAGCCGCCCTTTTGACTGTGAGCGCAACTGCCGGTGCGGTAGTTTCAAATCCGAGTCCGAGGAATATCACGTTGGAAGCAGGGTTTTCTTCCGCAATCTCAAGGGATTCAAGCGGGGAATATATCACCTCAATTTTTCCGCCGCGGGATTTTTCCTTCTCAAGAGAAGAGAAAGAACCGGGGACCTTCATCATATCCCCGAACGTGGCGATAATGGTTTCCGGCATGCGTGAAAATGCGGCGGCTCTGTCTATGTATGTGTCCGGCGTTACGCATACGGGGCAGCCGGGACCGGACAGAAGGCGGATATTCTCCGGGAGCATTGACCGTATGCCGAACCTGCCTATTGCCATCGTGTGCGTACCGCAAACCTCCATGAGCTGAAGGGGATTGCTCCCAAGCTTCTTCGCTTCCTGCTCAATCTCTCCGGCAAGGGCTCTCACCAGGGAAGAATTTCTGAATTCCGTCACATATCTCATTTTTTCAAAGTCCCCAGCAGTCTAAGCATCCGTTCCGCCTCATCCTCATCAAGCTTCTCTATCGCGACTCCCGCATGCACGATAATATAATCGCCTTTCCGCACGTCCTCAAGAAGCTCAATATTCACCTCTCTTATGACCGTGCCGAACTCGGCAGTTGCCGTGTTGCCTTCAATTGCCGTAACCTTCATTGGTACCGCCAGACACATTCTTAAGTTCTCCTTATTTATATAG